>JBBSPP010000559.1:0-2038 GCA_038258625.1 Chitinophagales bacterium | reverse complement strand
TGATAAATGGGATTGGCTCCATGTTATTATTGACCACGGTTCCAGTTAAATTATAAAATTGCGCTTGACTAGCCAATGTGCACAATAGCAAAAAAAGCACGCCACTTATTCTAATAATTAAGGATTTGTAAGAAGTTGATTTCACCGAAAAATAAAGTTATTTCATAAGTGGATGCGCGGCAGTGATATTTCCTTAAAAGATAGTGAATAGCGGGTGGATGGTATATTTTTAGGCGTGCCAACCATGCCCAAAATTAGCTAACCCACTTCTCGGTCAGCAACGGTTACATCTTGATCAAAAAGCCGCACCTCATTATCGGCCACATTCAAGGTATAAATTCCGCCAATCTTAATAGCCAAATTAGCCGCCTGATGCCCAACAGGAAAATCATAGCACACGGGGTAGTTGAAATTTTTTACCTTTTCCTGCACAATTTCTTGGGCAGTTTTGCCAAACGGAATTTCGTTATCCTGCGTATCGGTAAAGCTACCTACGACCAAACCGGCGAGATTGTCGAGCTTGCCGCTGCGGAGTAGTTGCCACATCATACGGTCAATATTGTAGTAATATTCGCCAATTTCTTCTATGAAAAGGATTTTGCCGGTGGTGTCTAGGTCGCTTTTTGTGCCTATCAAATCGCTTATTAGAGCCAGATTACCACCTACGATTGGAGCTGTGGCGGTGCCTTCTTGGTTAAAAGCGTGTGCTGCGGTCTTATAATTATGTGCCTCGCCCGTTAGTGCTTGGATAATACTTTCGGTACTTGCTGCATCCTGGTTTTCGGGTTTGTAGGCAGTACCCATGTGGGAGTGCAGGCTGCTAATGTTATAGTTGCTGTGCAGGTGCGAGTGCAGGCAGGTAATATCGCTATAGCCCACTAGCCATTTTGGGTTTTTAATAAAATTTTTAAAATCAAGCCTATCAATAATCCGCACCACACCGTAGCCGCCACGAGCAAAAAATATAGCGTGGATATTATCATCGTCTAGCATTTCTTGTAGTTCGCTGAGGCGGTCTTCATCGGAAGCAGAGTATTTAAAATAGCTTTTCCCTACATTTTTTCCTACCTGAATATTGTAGCCCCATTGTCTAATTTGGCGATACATGGCCTCCATATCGGCAGCATTTACCGCGCCGGCAGGTGCGCAAATTCCGATGGTATTGCCTTTTTGTAATGGTGGTGGGGTGGTGTGTTGTTGCATATTTTGCGTTTTGGTGACGTTTAAATTTGTTGTAGTTTAGGGTAAATGTTTTTATTTACAATGTACTTCAACTAATTATAAATCATATAGTTATACGAAATTAAAAATTGTAAAAAAATATAGTACAATCTTATATTTTAAAATCAAATATTGAAAGAACGGAATTTTATTGTCAAAAGGAACATTAAAAAGTAAGAATTAAACATTAACCATTTTTAAGTTTTAGTTGTTCACTTTCCTCGAAGCTATTTTTCACTTTTCACTTTTAGTTTTTCACTTGATTAAAAATTACATTTGCAAACTTAATGTCAAACGAGAAGAAATTTAGCCGATACTTAATAACAGCCGCGCTGCCATACGCCAATGGGCCGTTGCATATTGGTCACTTAGCAGGCTGTTTTTTGCCTGCCGATATTTATGTACGCTACCAACGTGCACAGTGTAGGGATGTAAAATTTGTGTGCGGAGCTGATGAACATGGTGTGCCCATTACCATCCGAGCCATGCAGGAAGGGAAAACGCCGCAGCAAGTGGTGGATTTTTATTATCATCAAATGAAAAATAGCTTTGCCGAGTTTGGTATTTCCTTTGACGTTTTTTCCCGAACTTCTGATGCAGCACATCATCAAACGGCGCAAGATTTTTTTACAAAACTCTACAACGACGGCGTTTTTGAAGAAAAGGAAAGTGAGCAATATTATGATGAGGAAAAGCAGCAATTCTTGGCCGACCGTTACATTACAGGTACTTGTCCAAAATGCGGCAACGAAAATGCTTACGGCGACCAATGCGAAAACTGCGGTAGTACGCTAAGCCCTGATGAACTGATAAATCC
>JBBSPP010000558.1:0-2038 GCA_038258625.1 Chitinophagales bacterium | reverse complement strand
TAAATTTTTATTGCATGGTGTGGTACATCATTTCTGCAAGTTTTTCGCGTTTAGCGTCCGATTTGCCGTTGGTATCACGCAAGTCTGGTCGGCCCACATCGCCTACAAATATGGTGTCGCCAGTAAAAATCATCGTCTCATTTTTATGGGTTGCCACAATGGAGATACTATCTAACGAATGTCCGGGGTATTCAATGCACGTAGTGTTACATCTCCAATATTAAGGGTATCGCCTTCGTCAAGAGTGTTGTGCGGAAATTCTGCGTTTAGCTCTTTGCTACAATAAATTGGAGCGTCAGTTTCCTGATGGATCTGTAAATGCGCACTTACAAAATCGGCGTGCGAATGAGTTTCAATAACTGCTATAATGCGCACGTTTTGTTCTTCAGCATATTTATAATACTGCTTTGGATTACGCTCTGGGTCTATAACAGCCATCTCGCCATTGCTCCCAATAGCATACGAAAAATGCGCAAGCGGTTTGTATTCAAATTGCTTTATTGTCATTTCAAATTTCGTTTAAAAAGGTTTCTACATTTATAACCGTTGGAATACTTATTTGGCATTATACTCCTCGCTGAGCCGCTTTGCCGTTTCCAGATGCTTGGCTACCACAGGTGCATATTTTGTAGCAAAAGCTGCGATAGATTTGTGATCAAACTTCGCCGCCTTTTCAAACTCTTTTAAGTCGCGCTCATGACCATTGCTTGTCATTTCTACAATTTTAGTATCTAGCTCTTTACCAGCTTTCATGGCGCTTACTTTGTCAAAGTTTTTTTGAAAATCTTTGCTCAGGTTATCTAGCAACTCTATGTTGTGCGCAGCAGCCAAGGTTTCAATTTCGGCTAGCATTTCAGTTTGGTCGGCTACCATCATGGCCCCATAATCTTTGACAGATTGTGCGGTGCCTTTTTCTTGCGCCAATTCGCCTATTTTTTTACCCATCGTTCTCGTGTTAGCTGCCATCACCAAAAAATCAGATTGTTCTTCCGTAATATGTTGCTCGTCTACGACTTCTTTGTTATGCTCGGCTACTTGTTTTTGCTCGGTAGTTTTCCCCGTCTTACATCCCATAGTGTATGTGGCTCCTACTAATAGTAATGCCAGTAATATGTTTTTGTTTTTCATTTTTCAAAAGTACTTAGGGTACAATTTTAAGTTTTTTGATATTATAAACATGATTTATAAAATTCACTTTTGTTTGAAAAATAGAGTTAGGTAAATGCACCCATTAATTTTATAAAAATTACGAAAAATCATTAAAATAATTTTTTCTCCTGCTACAGAAATTTGTATTTCATTTTAGGAAGAGAAAAACGGAACTATTTTTTTCAATTCATGTAGGGATCCAAGTTGAAAATGATAGGCAGTTTTTTCTGAAGGAATGAACCAATTATTTTTTAACTATTTAAAACTTTAAAGACATGAGCAACGAAAGAGAAAATCAAAGTCAAAATCCGAATGGTGATTTTAACAAAAGAGTACAAGACAATTGGAACCGCGTAGAGCCAAAATTACGCGAGCGGTATCCCAAAGCAACTGATGAGCAACTAAATGCAGGCCGGCAAAATCAAGACCAGCTAGTAACTAATTTGCAACAAGCGTCGGGCGAGAGCGAGCAAGAAGTGCGCGAGTATATCGACTCTTGTTGTCGGTAATTTAGTTTTAGCGAAATGGCTTTTTGCAAAGCCACAAAACAAAGGCAGTTATTTTATAGCTGCCTTTGTTTTTTCCGAAATACAGCCAAAACGTAGCACAGCAAAGTTTAATATACAAGTCTAATTGACTTTGTTTTTTCAACTTTATTAACTTTATGTGTATACTAGGTCAGTCTTATAACTCCAACAAGGGCGAAGCGGCGAAACATTTTCGAACAGAATGGAACATCTGGAACAGCAGGGTTTCTTATACTAAAAAAACCCGAACAAGACGTTCGGGCTTTTTGGTTTTAATGTGGTAGATTATTTACAAATCCTACAGGCTGTAGGTAGGCGGTTGCAGATTACCAACTGAGGCCTACAAACGATTACTCGCACAC
>JBBSPP010000557.1:0-2040 GCA_038258625.1 Chitinophagales bacterium | reverse complement strand
AGGGTGCGCATGTTGTGCAGACGGTCGGCAATTTTTATTAAAATTACGCGTGGGTCATCGGCCAGCGTGAGTAATATTTTTCTAAAATTTTCGGCTTGTAGCGAGGTGTCTTTTCCTATTGCAACAGTGCTAATTTTTGTCAGTCCATCAATAATGCTGCGGGCGGTATTGCCAAAATCAAATTGAATATCATCCAACGTCATTTCAGTATCTTCCACGGTATCGTGCAGCAGGGCGCAAATAATGGAAGTGGTGCCGAGGTACATTTCGGTGGCTACAATTTTGGCAACGGCCAAAGGGTGCAAAATATATGGCTCGCCACTTTTGCGGCGCATGTGCTTGTGTGCTTCGGCGGCAATTTCAAATGCACGCCGAATTCTTTTTTTGCCGTCCTTATTTATATTGTTACCAACCGCTCGGAGCAACGAGCGGTAATCTCGAAGAATCACTTTTTTATCTTCTTCTTCGCTTTCTTTATAGGACGATAATAATTTTGCCATGAATTGTAAACACTAAATTAGTACAATAATTTATTCGTGCATCAAAAGGATTGAGGTTTAATATTTTTGATGATGAAAAGCTATTTTTAATTTGAACTTTCACTAAAAAACCACGGGAAGTAGGCTAGCAAAAGTTGCCAAATTTTGTATTCAAATGGTTTACTTTGTAGGAATAAAAAAAACTGATAGGTCTTGTAACAGAAAAAACTGACGGATCTATTAGCAAAAAAACGGGACAGCTCTATTTACAATATGCAAATAGAATTGTCAGGTTTAATACACCCAACATGAAATTATACATTGTACCCACGCCCATTGGTAACCTTGAAGATATGACGTTGCGCGCCATTCGTATTTTAAAAGAAGCCGATATTATACTTGCCGAAGACACGCGCACATCGGGCAAACTGCTAAAAAATTTTGAGATAGAAACGAAAAGCTGGGCGTACCATGCTCATAACGAACACGCGGCGGTACAAAATATTATTGTTCAAATTAAAGAGGGAAAAAAGTTTGCCCTTATAAGTGATGCAGGCACACCCGCGGTTTCAGACCCAGGATTTTTATTGGTAAGAGAATGCATTGCCAATAATGTGGACGTAGAATGTTTGCCTGGCGCCACCGCTTTTGTACCCGCACTAGTTTGTAGTGGTTTCCCTACCAATGAGTTTTTATTTTTAGGTTTCCCGCCCGTAAAAAAAGGTCGTAAAACTTTTTTTGAAAAACTAAAAGAAGAAAAACGAACTATCATTTTATACGAAAGCCCGCATCGAATTTTAAAAACGCTAGAGCAGCTTAAAGAAAATTTGGGTGCGGAAATTCAGATTTCCTTATCCCGAGAAATTAGTAAAAAGTTTGAGGAGCATTTGCGCGGCAGCATTGCCGAGGTGATTGAGAAAGTAGGCGAGGGCTTGAAGGGGGAGATGGTGATTTGTATAAAAAAATGATGGGTAGATTTTTTATTTTTCCTTATCCGAATAAGTATCAAGATACACCCCCACATCAGTATAAAGCGATTTTAAAAAAGGCAATACCTCGCCAGCAATTTCTAAGCCCTGCGGTGCTAGTGGTTCTATGATGCTGTACAGTTGCGATTCGGCTTTTGCTTCGGGCGTTATTACATTTACCTTATCCACCAACCAAAAAATAGAGCTTACCAAAAATGCAGTAAATAAAATGTACAACACGCCGCCCGCCAATCTGTTGGCCCAGCCTAGCATTAGGCTCTTCAATATTTTTTCTACAAATTTTATAAGGAAACGCAAGCCGTACATTACTAATAAAAAAAGTAAAATGTAGGAAGCGATTAGCGTGTATTTGCTATCAATAATTTGTTGCTCTTGGATGTAAAGTGAAACGGTGTGCGCTAATTTTAAACTTACTAAACTACCCAACACCACCGCTACTAATGATGCGATTGCCCACAACAAGCCTTTGCGCCAGCCGCGTATAAACGCCATTGCCAGCGCAATCCCTATAATCGCATCAATGACCATTTTTTTAGTTTGCCAATAACGTTTTTACTATGTTGGATATCATT
>JBBSPP010000556.1:0-2043 GCA_038258625.1 Chitinophagales bacterium | reverse complement strand
ACCAACCAACCCTTTGGTTGCAGACAGTACTTTTTTATGTTCAAAAACATCTTTCGGCAGTGCGCTCATTACCTGCGGCACATAAGCAGAAGGAATCCCGATCAGAATTACTTCGCCATCGCCAATAGCTTCGGCAAGATTTGAGGTGGGAAAAATATACTTAGGGTCGTACTCTACCGAGGTTAAATAATGAGGGTTGTGCGCATGAGCCAGCAAATGATTGACCGACGCTTCACTACGCATCCACCAATTAATGGCAATTTCGTTATCAGTCAACAATTTTACCAATGCCGAGCTCCAGCTTCCATTTCCTAATACTGTAATTTTTTTCATATAGAGGTTTGGCGAAGATACAATCTCTCAGCTTTTGTTACAGAAATCATCAGTTTTCCTGATTCCATATAACCACATTCTCTCATTATAATACCCTCTTTTTACAATAAATAACCCGTACTTTCGTTACTCTTTTTCTATATGAAGCACTTATGTTTTTTATTAATGGCCCTGCTGCCCTTTGGTGTGTTTGCACAAAGCGGCGGCGCTACCATTACTGGCCGTGTACTGGACGGTGATAAAAATCCTCTCCCGGGCGTAAGCATTGGCATCAAAGGCACATCATTGGGTGCCAAAACGGATAATAACGGTGGCTACACCATTGCCGTGCCAAGTGAGAAAATTGTGGTTCTTGTATTTTCTAGTATTGGGTACGAAACAAAGCAAGTAGGCAAACGCCTAGAGGCGAATCAGCTTTTACGATTAACAATTTCGCTGAAAAGCAAAACCACTATCATAAAAACGGTTACTAAAAAAGCCACGAGCAAACGCACCCAAGCGGGTCTCATAAATATTGATGCCAAGCAGGCCGAGGTATTACCCACGCCCGTTGGTGGTATAGAAGGATTGCTAAAAATATTTGTAGGCTCGCGCAATGAACTTACCTCGCAGTACAGCGTGCGCGGTGGTAATTATGACGAAAATTTGGTTTATATAAACGATTTTGAAGTGTATCGTCCGTTCCTTGTTCGCAGTGGTCAGCAAGAAGGCTTGAGCATCATTAATCCAGATCTCACGAGTGGTGTAGCATTTAGCACAGGTGGTTTTCAAAGTAAGTATGGCGATAAAATGAGCAGTGTGCTAGATATTACGTATAAAAAACCCAAGGAATTTGCCGGTAGTGTACAGCTTAGTTTGCTAGGTGTAAATGCCCACCTCGAAGGGGTAGGGCTTAGCGATAAACTAACTTACCTAGTAGGTGTGCGCCAAAAGTCCAACCAATATCTATTGCAAAGCCAACAAACCCAAGGAGTATATAACCCAACGTTTACCGATATTCAAACATTCATAAACTACAAATTCAACGACCGTTGGCAGAGCGACATTTTTATAAACTACGCTCGCAACCGTTTTGATTTTCAGCCCGAGAGTAGCACCCAAAGTTTTGGCTTGGTGAATCAGGCTTTTCAATTAAATACGTATTATGAAGGTGGCGAGACGGATAAATTTGACTCACGCTATGGCGGCATCTCTTTTACCAATACGCCTACGGATAAACTTTCGCTCAAGTTTTTAGCTTCTGGTTTTCAAACTCGGGAGGAAGAAACGTTTGATATAATGGGCGAATACCTGTTGGGCGAAATAGAAACCGACCTTGGCAAAGACAATTTTGGACAAGTAAAATTTGGCATTGGCACGGGTATTATTCATGAGTATGCGCGCAATTATTTGAATATAAATGTGGGCAATATTGGCCACAAAGGCGCATACGATGCGGGCAAACATTTTATACAATGGGGCGCCAATATGGAAGTGGTGGGCATTAACGATAAGCTGCACGAATGGGAGCGCCGCGATAGTGCAGGCTTTAGCCAACCATTTAGCGATAGTGTATTACTAATGGGCACCGTATATCGTAGCACCCAAACTTTTAACTACCAACGCTACACGGCTTACCTGCAAGATAATATTGCGTTTGACAGTATTGGCATGATACTCACCGCGGGCGTGCGCGCCAATTACAATCAGCTAAATGGCGAGCTATTGATT
>JBBSPP010000555.1:0-2048 GCA_038258625.1 Chitinophagales bacterium | reverse complement strand
CATTGTAGTTGCGGTGAGTGCTGTTTTATTGACACAGTCTAAAGTGCAAACGCGCCTCGCCAAGGAGGCCGCTACATGGCTCAGCAAAAAATTGGATACGGAGGTTTCTATAAAAAAAGTACGCATTGATTTTTTGGATTATGTACATTTTGAAGGTTTGTATATCGAAGATCAGCAGCAGGATACGCTGGCTTATATTCATGATTTCCGGGTACGGTCTAGTTCTATTGTCGCAGATATTTGGAATGATAGAACATCTATAATTCGTGATGTAAAACTGAAAGGTGGCGTTGTAAATATGCGCCGCCAAAAGGATAGCGACCGTTGGAATTTTGCTTTTATTGAAGAAGCTTTTGCAACTGAAGATAAAGACTCTACAAAAAGTGACCCACCAAAGATTGACCTTAAAAATGTAAGAGTTCGCGAGGTGCGATTTTCGATGACGGACAAATGGGCCGGTAAGGATTTGGCCGCAACCGTGGGCGGGCTACAAATTAAAGTAAATAGCGTGGACATTCCGAATTTGATATTTAGCTTAAAGAATATTAGCCTTGAAAATACGAGTGTTGTAATTAAAGATTACAAGGGCGGAAAACCAGCCACGCCAAAAAAAGAACCGAATACGAGCGATTGGGGTACGCCGTTTAACACGGGTAACTTGCAACTAACTTTGTCGGAGCTAAAACTTGAAAATGTAAATTTTGATTATCAGCAGGGCAACCAAAAATCGTTGGTTGGGCGGTTTGATGAAAAGCATCTTGTGGCTAGTAATTTGGAGTTGGATTTGGAAGATTTCCAATTACATGGCGACACAATTACGGCTGATATTTTAAATCTTTCTGTAGAAGAGCGAAGTGGCCTTGTAATTAAAAAATTACGGTCAAAAATTAAATTGAATCAACAATTGGCTGAGCTCGATGATTTGTATTTGGAGACAAATAACTCCGTAGTAAAAAATTATTATAGCATGAGCTACACTAATTTTCATGACTTTCAGGATTATATAGGCAGCGTAACTATGAATGCGCGGTTCAAAGATAGCCGAATAGACAAACGCGATATTGCTTTTTTTGGAGGCAATGTTTCGCAGTTGCCCAGCTTAGCTTACCTAAACGGGAAGGCCCAAGGCACCGTGGCAAATTTGTATATTCCAGAGGTAAGTTTGCGCTCGCAAAATTTGAACTATAATGGCAGTGTGCGCATTATGGGTCTGCCCGATATTGATAAAACATATTTTGATATAAAGGCCGAAAAATTAGTAACAACTGGGAACGAAATTGTACGCCTTGCCCCACAGGCCAATGCAGGCGGGATTCGGTGGGATAAACTGAGCAGTATAAATTTTAAAGGAAATTTTACAGGTAGCGTCAAAAAGTTTAATGCCGATGGTTTTTTGGCTACTAATCAGGGCGATGCCGAGATTGATATTTTTTTGAATTTACTCACAGCCCAACCTACTTACAACGGGAAATTTGCCACCAACAAACTGAACCTTGGCGAAATACTTGGCCAGCCAGATATGGGAAAACTCACGGCGAATGGCACCATTGAAGGCGCAGGTTTTGACCTTGATAATTTGCGCGCCAAGGTGAATGCTTATGTCAACGAATTTTATTTTCAGGGTGAGCGCTACGAGCAGGTAGCTGTAAATGGCTCGGTGCAAGACAAGGAATTTGAAGGTACTGCCATCTCTAAAGATCCGCGCTTTGGTTTTGATTTTACCGGTAAAGTAAATTTGAAAGAAGAAAATGCGAGCTATGATTTTGCATCTACCATTCGAAAAATTAATTTGAAAGCATTGGGCATTACCAAAGACGATGTGTTTATGAATGCAAAAGTGCAGCTTGATTTTAAAGGAAGTAACATTGATAATTTTGTAGGCGAAGCCATACTGCAAGACATTCAACTTTTGTATAATGAGCAAACAATTAAGATCCCCAATCTTAGGCTCAACTCGTATTATAATGATAGCCTTGGCAAGGTGCTCGACCTAAAAAGTACGATTGCCGATGCGCGCATAGCGGGCAAATATTCTATAACAGGAATTG
>JBBSPP010000554.1:0-2048 GCA_038258625.1 Chitinophagales bacterium | reverse complement strand
CGCCCAGCCCAACAAGTAACTAATGTGCTGGAAGGCGATGCAATGGGTGCCCGCAAAAAATTATTACTATTGTCCCAGTCGCCAAAATAACTACCATACAGCATGGTGAAAACGCTCTGCAATTCATTGGTTTGAAAATCAGCGGTAGTACCAATTCCGCTAGCACCTTGATACCAACCGCCGCCGCAGGCGTAGCTCCATAGGTAGCTATCCGTTTTCAAATCGGTCATAAAATCACCAGCTACTACACTGTCACGGCCTAGCAATGAGGTCATATTGCGCCAACCGTTTTGTGCAAAAGCTTCCCCATTATAAAAACCAAAATTATCATGAACTAGGCCACGCATTCTATATTTTTTTTCACTGGCCCGGTATTGATGGTTTTTATTTATGTATTGTTTAAACAGCATGACGTCATCATTGCTAATGGCTGACATATTGCTCACATCAATTCTTCCCACAAAAATCTTTTTTGTATTACTATAACCCACCATGCTTTCATCAAATTTTCCGTCACCAATTAACTGATGATTTCGTAGGCTTGATGCCGTTGTATTTACTACCGAAGCATCTGTCCAAGAGCTAGATAATGAGTTTACATCCCCATAAAAAATATCCGATGGCCACGCACCAATATGGTCTGTGTGAGCATCGGGAGCAATATTGCCGCTATACGGCACAGGTACATGGCCTAGCAAAATCAGCCCTTGCAGAGTATCAGCAGCATGGCAATTTTGAATGCGAAGCTTCACAATTTGTGGTAATTCACCTCGGCCTGCATAACAAGTAAGCACCTTCCAGCCTTCTTTAATCAAATCTCTTTTAAATAAATTTATTTCCGCCTGGGCAGGTAATATATATGCGCTATCAATCACGAGCAAAATATTACCGCAGTGATGCTTGGCGGCAATGTGGATACCGGCACATACATAGCCGGAAATATTGTTGGTGTGTCCGGCATGCACAGCATACTCATACGATAGCCCCTGCACTATATTATTATCTAAAAAATTTGTATCGCTATACTGTTTGGTAGCAATCTGGGTAAAGTTGTTTTCATATTTCAACTTGCGCGACACAACATATGAATTTACATTGGGCAACGTATTCCAATTCAGGCTAATAGAATTATTACTAGCATTTGTAAGGACGTTTATTTTAAAAACGATGTCTTCTGCAGTGCTTTGAGACTGGGCGTTATAAACTATTAAGAAACTTAAAATCAACGTTATATAGTATTTGTATTTCATAACTTGTAATTTGTTGTTAATCAAGTATTACAAAAGGCGTGCCAAACACATTTATTTTATACTAATAATCAATTATTTATATAATATATTTTTACAATACTATAATATACTGTATTACATATACTTCATTATTTTAATGATAAAAAAATAAATATTATGATTCTTCATAAATAGGATTTCTTCATAATTCATTCTATCTATAATAAAACTTCAGATTTTTTTGGACATAAAAATTAACCAAAACCGATTTATTCATAGCTATCTTATTTGCCCTCGGTATAAAAAAAATAAAATTTCACTTTTAAGATTATCTTACTACCACTCTATTTCTTATGGCACTACATTTGTAAACATGTCGAAACAGCCTATTTTTTCCGATGCCTTACTCGCTAATTCTTTAAAAACGATAGCCCAAAAAGTGCTTGATGGCGAGCGCATTTCTCCCAAAGAATGCTTGGAACTTTACCAGTTTGGCGAGGTTGACTTGCTCGGCTATTTAGCCCATCATATAAAAACCAAACGTCACGGCAATAAGGTATTTTTCAATCGTAATTTTCATATCGAGCCTACCAATGTTTGTGTGTTTAGCTGCGCCTTTTGCGCTTATTCGCGATTGTACAAAAATCGTGAAGACGGTTGGGAATTATCAGAAGACCAAATGATGCACATTATAAAAAGCTATGATGATAAAAAAGTAACCGAAGTACATATTGTGGGTGGCGTTCACCCAAAACTCACCTTAGAATTTTTTGCAGGACTCATGCGAAAAATAAAAGCACACCGACCCGATTTGCACAT
>JBBSPP010000553.1:0-2049 GCA_038258625.1 Chitinophagales bacterium | reverse complement strand
TTGCAAATAATAAGCATATAATATAAATGATAGAATTTTTACAAGCCGTTAATATACAAGGTATTAGAAATAATTTGCTCCATTGGCATCAACTAAAAAACGACCGTAAAATGCCTTGGAAGGGAGAAAAAAATCCGTATAAAATTTGGCTGAGCGAAATTATTTTGCAGCAAACACGTGTAGAGCAAGGACTTAAGTATTACGAAAAATTTACGACTCAATATCCTACTATTCAACACTTAGCGAATGCACCGGCTGATGAGGTGCTAAAGAATTGGGAAGGATTGGGATATTATAGCCGCTGTAGAAACCTTCATTTTACAGCAAAATTTATTACGAACGAGCTTAACGGTATTTTCCCCAGCGATTTCGAAAGCATTTTGGCATTAAAAGGTGTAGGCATTTACACAGCCTCCGCCATTTGTTCCTTTGCTTATAACTTGCCACGCGCCGTTGTAGATGGTAATGTAGTGCGGGTGCTAAGCAGAATATTGGCCTCCAACCGCCCGTTTATAAGTATGGCAGATAAAAAATATTATCAGGATATTGCGGATCTTTTTTTATCAAAAAAACAATCCGCACTTTTTAATCAGGCCATTATGGATTTTGGTGCTACGGTGTGCAAACCCCAAAACCCACTCTGTAATACTTGCCCGTTACAAAAATATTGTGCAGCTTATAAGCAAAATGTGGTGGCAGATTATCCCGTAAAAAAAATAAAAGCAGCTTTGAAAAAAAGGTATTTCCATTATATAATTATTAATAGCGGTAAACATATTTTCATAAAAAAACGCGGGCCACAGGATATTTGGCAGTCGCTTTATGAACCTATTCTTTTTGAGCAAAAAACAAAACCTGCATTTTTAAAGGCCAATAAAGCAGTATGCGAAAAGCAACAAAAGCTCAGCCATCAACATCTTTTTATAAAATTTTACGAAGTAGAATTTAGTGCGAACTTGCCCATAAGTTTTACAGATTTTCTTAAAGTGACGCAAAATTCATTGGCTAAGAAAGCATTCCCCAAAAGTGTATTCGACTTTTTTAAAGAATATGATTATATTTAGCCTCGTAAAACGGTTGAGGCAACACAGTTTACATTTTTTTTTGAGCAAAAATTAAACAAATTATGAGGGGGGTAAACAAAGTATTTTTGATAGGAAACCTAGGCAAAGCGCCCGATTTACAACGCCTCGAAGGCAACATTCCCGTAGCCAGTTTCCCACTCGCCACTACCGAAACATTTAAGGATAAGCACGGCAAACAAAACTCGCAAACCGAATGGCACTCCATAGTATTGTGGCGCGGCCTAGCCGAGCTTGCCGCAAAATATTTGCACAAAGGCAGCCTAGTGCACATCGAAGGTCGCCTGCGCACGCGCACGTGGGAAGATAAAGACCACCAACGCCGACAGAGTACCGAGGTAGTGGCCACCAATTTGGTTATGCTAGATAAGCGCAGCGATACCGACGATATGATAGACCACGATGCTACCGATACGGCTGATGATGCCTTGAATGATTAGGCGTAGCAAAAAAACAAATCATCTTTTACCTTACATTTGTATTATTAAAATTTTACCACCTTGGATCCTGACCCCCTTAGTTTTTGCAGCGTTTTTCTTTTTAATTCTCCCTCATATTTCTCTATATTATTTTTTTCGGGGCTAGCTATTGCTAGTTTATTTTATCTTTTTATGCTCTCCATATTTGGGCGGGCACTAAAAAATATAACATCTGACGAATTAAAAAGAATAGAAAAACAGCACCCAGAAGTATTTGCCTCGCTCAATATTTTTTATGAAAAGAACACAAACCTGGAAACGCTTTTTACCCTTGCCAAGTTATGCGCCAGTGTGGTAGCTACCGCTGCAATAGTTTTTTTATTCGAGATAAATATGCGGCCTGCCCAAACTATTTTGTCATCAGCGGCCTATATTTTGGCGGTGATAGCGGGCGTGGCATGGGTATTGCCGCGCAGATTATTGCACCACAATATTACATGGGTGCTACGCGGCATGAAATATTGCGGTGCCATGCTCCACGTATTATC
>JBBSPP010000552.1:0-2054 GCA_038258625.1 Chitinophagales bacterium | reverse complement strand
TCTGTAAGTTTTCCTTGTAATTGAAAAACCCAACAACTCTGCCCACCATGGTCATGAATAGGTGTTAAAACTTGTGCATCCCAACAGAGCAGAATAAGTTCGTAGGTGTTGGTACGCTTCAAACAATTTCTGGTGTAGCCGCCATCGATCCAAGTAGCACATGTTTGCATCTCATCTTCACTAATGTTCAGGCGGTTGAGCACTGAAGGTATTTCTTCTTTGCTCGCCGCATTTAGGGCTATTATTAAATCGTCAAATGAATTGATTGTGTGCATATATTACTACATATACGTTGTCAACTGTAAGTTAGTTCTTAGTTTTACTAAAAATTTTATAAGAAAAAATTACTGACTTCCATATATTTTGGAGACAAAACTAAATTTTTTTTGAAGCAAAACAAACTGATAGCCGAAAGATTAGCCATTTTTTATGACAACAAAAAATACAGAAAGCGTGAAAAATGCGCTCGCCATTTTTAATAATATTATTGATGATTTATTGAATGATGAGATGAAAAATCCGGTGGCGGAGCATATACCATCATCAATATTATATGACCGCCTAGATTTGAAATTACAACAAGAAGGCATTAGCAACCAGGAGTTAGAAGCTGCTTTGAAAGATTTAGTTTTTACCACACCCCGCACCGCCACCAATGCTTTTTTCAATCAACTTTTCGGAGGCCGACAACCCAAAGCAATTTTGGGTGATTTACTGTCCGTGATGCTCAATAATAGTATGTACACTTACAAAGCCGCTGGCCCACAAGTGGGTGTAGAAAAAGTGGTGCTGCGCGAAATCTGTAACTTGATAGGTTGGGATGAAAATTCGGATGGCACACTCGCCCCTGGCGGTTCCATGACTAATTTTATGAGCATGCTGATGGCGCGTGATACGTTTAATGAAAAAATTAGACATCAAGGTGTAGAGCAAAAAATGACCGTCTACACCTCCGAAGAATCTCATTATAGCACGCCTAAAAATGCAGCATTCGCTGGTATTGGCAGGGATAATGTGCGGCATATAATTACGGATACAAAAGGGCAAATGAACAATGACCTGCTCCGAAAAACGATTCAAGAAGATATTAAAAACGGCTATCACCCTATATTAATTAATTGTACGGCGGGTACAACTGTGCTCGGTGCGTTCGATAATATTTTGGAGGCGAGCACCATTGCAAAAGAGTTTAATATTTGGCTTCATGTGGACGGTGCATATTGCGGATCGGTATTATTTAGCAAAAAATACAATCATTTAATTAATGGGATTGAACAAGTAAATTCGTTCAGTATCAACGCACACAAAATGCTCGGCACACCTTTAAGCTGCTCCATAATTGTGGTAAAAGACAAACAGCATTTATACAATTCATTATCCAATGATGCGAGCTATTTGTACCAAACAGACCATGATGATTTCAACTTGGGAAAAACATCAATACAATGCGGCCGAAGAAATGATGCGCTCAAACTTTGGGTGCTTTGGAAAAGCGTAGGCACAGATGGCTTAGAAAAAATCGTGGACAAACAATTAGAATTGGCCGATGTAGCGCGCAATTATGTACGCAGAAATCCTGATTATACCGACTATAGCATTAATGAATCCGTGTCTGTTTGTTTTAATTATAAAAATATTCCTGCACGAGTCATTTGTACATCGTTATATGAACATTCCAAATTGTTGGTTGGATATGGTTCTTTTGGAAAGGATGAGTTTATTCGTTTGGTAACAATTAATGCGACCAATGAAAAAGAAGACATTTTAAATTTCTTTGAGACGTTGGAGAAGTTTGTGGCGGAGAATGAAGGGCTTTTTATTAAGGCGTAACCAAACGATCTTAAGCTTTCTCTTACCGAGCTTGGGTAAATGCCAAGTTGCGGTTACCTTCGATAATAGTTGAAAAATTTGGCTTTAGAAAACCAATAATTTTTAGTCATTTTTTTTGATAAAATGCCACCACAAGAATGCGCAATTTGGTATTCTCTTTGCCTTTTTGACAAATGAAAGCTCCAAATGATAAAAAACTATGATTACAAAAATTATCGTCCTCG
>JBBSPP010000551.1:0-2086 GCA_038258625.1 Chitinophagales bacterium | reverse complement strand
TTCTGTTTGAAAAGATTCATCTGCAAAAAATGGAACGTCGAATTCTTTTTTTAATAATTGCATTTCGGTGTAATTGTCTTTTGCCAAAGGCTGCTCTATAAAAAGCACATCGAGGGCTTGGAGCTGCGGGATAAAATTTTTTGCTTCATCATAATTCCAAGCTGCATTTGCATCTACTGCAAAATTGCTATTCTTATGCTTTTTTAATTCCTTCAAAATTTCTATTGAGCGCTCGTCTGTAATTTTTACTTTATAATTATCCCACGGTTGTGCTTGTAATTTTTCCAGCATTTTTTCTTCGGTGTCCATTGCCAACGTGTAAAAAGTAGGAATAAATGTTGGTTGGTCAATTTCTAAAATTTGGGTTATGGATTGTTTTTTTAGTTTGGTGTACAAATCCCAATATGCCAAATCCAACGCGCAAACCAAAAATGGATTGTCGGGAAAAAGGTGATGACAAAAATGCCAAAAACGGGCAGGCTCGGTAATGGCGTATTTTTCTAGCTGCTGTGCTTTTTCTTGCAAATCATTAATCATTTTTTCTACAGAAATATGATAGTACGAAATTGCGGGTGCTTCGCCTATGCCCCGCAAGCCATCATAGGCAATAGAAATTAGCAACGCTGGCTGGTGCGTTTTGGTTTCGTAACTTGTGGTGAAGGGATGGCGAAAGGGCGTATTGATTTTTTTGAATTGAACTTTGAGCATAGCGCAAAGTTATGTCAGGGACTGCAAGCTAAAATTTTAGAATATTACTAGAAAATTTCCATACCTTTAGTTCCAAATTTATTTCACCAAAAACCAATTATTAATTATGGGTGACTTTACCGACCAAGTATTAAGCCAAAAAGCGCGAAATAATAATCTTCAAAAAACCGATGATTACGATATTCAGCAAGATCAAATTTTTAAAAAATATGCCAACACCTCCTTGCCGCTCAATAGCAAACGCACCCGAGCTGGACTATCGGCCTATGTAGGCGCATGGGGTGTGAAGCAACAAAAACATCTACTGCGGCGTACCATGTTTGGCGTAGGCCGAGCTGATATGTCGGCCATTTCAGTACTAACGCCTAGTGCGGCTGTTGATTATTTATTAAATAATATACCCGCCGCACCAGCACCACCCGTCAATAATTATGAAAACACCTACGCCGACCCTACCAATGTTTCGCCTGGGCAAACTTGGGTAAATGCGGCTTATGGAGATGGCACGGTTGATTATCATCGCAGCATTTCGCTAAAATCATGGTGGATGAAAAACATTATTACGCAAAATACTAGCATTCAAGAAAAGATGATGTTGTTCATGAGCAACAGTTACCCTGTAGAATTTGGCATTGCGCCCAACTCACTTTTTTTGTATAAATATCTTGAACTGTTGCGCACGCATGCGCTCGGAAATTTAAAAGATTTTGTAAAAGCAATTAGCAAAGACGGCGCGATGCTTAAATATTTGAACGGGCATTATAATATAAAAAACTCCCCCGATGAAAATTATGCGCGCGAGCTGCAAGAGCTTTTTACGGTAGGCAAAGGCAGCCCACAATTTAACGAGCCAGATGTAAAAGCTGCTGCAAAAGCACTCACAGGTTGGCGCGTGGACGACGCTACCACCACTGTAAATTTTGATCCAACGCGGCATGATATTACCAACAAAGTTTTTTCGTCATACTATAATGGCTACATACTGAACGGACAAAGTGGTGCGGCTGGTGCCAATGAATTGGATAATTTGGTGGATATGATTTTTACCAAAGACCAAGATATTGCTCGTTTTTTTGCACGAAAAGTTTATCGATTTTTTGTGTATTATGATATAGACGCCAACATAGAAACTACCATCATAAATGGCCTAGCGCAAACGTTGATTACCAATAATTGGAACATAAAACCGATGCTGGCGGAACTACTTAAGAGCGACCACTTTTTTGATAGCCTCAGTAGAGATTGTTACATCAGCACACCAATTGATTATTTTGCAGGTACCTTCCGCACCATGGGCAGTGCCGTGGACGCTGCGGCAAGTGTTGAGGATGAATATAAATCGTACAATAGATTGGTTGGTTACGCAAGTTTATCGGCT
>JBBSPP010000550.1:0-2100 GCA_038258625.1 Chitinophagales bacterium | reverse complement strand
TGACCAACTATTATTTGTTACATCATATTTAAAAATGCTTTGCAAAATACCTGCGCTCTCCTTACTTGTATCGATACCGCCAAAAGAATATATAAAATTACCCGTAGTAATTCCCGTGCCGCTTACGGCATTATTTGAAACCGCCAAGGGCATATCGGCTATAGGGCTTGGCAGCCAGGTTTGAGCAAAAACTAGAGACCCTATAAGATAAAAAAAATCGACAATAAAATTCTCTTGAAATAAAAATACCGATAAATAGCCCTACAAGCACAGGCTAAACTGCCAAAAATCATTCTAATGAAGCCCACAGAAAATTCCATTTTCTATTCAAAAGATTTATCTTTAATTTGCAAACACATTATTACATCATGAAATATACTTTTTCGATTATACTACTGGCAGCAACAATTATTTTTAGCTCATGCGAAAAAAGAGTGGAACCTGATTTATCAGTTAACCCATACAAGGCTGGCAATAATGGCGGTACACAGGAACCAATTGATGAGCCAGGAACTAGCTATAATTGGGGTGGCAAAACGCCTATTAGTTTTAAATTTAACGGGAACGAAAAAGTGATAAGCTCAAACAACGCCGACTGCACAAGGTATTTTGACTCTATTGTGGTATCAGGCGCGTTTAATGGTGCGAATAATGATGATGATTTTATCTTCTTTTCGTTTAGCGATACATTATTGGCTGGCGCCTCTTTTACCCTCATAAATTCTACCGAATTTAATTATTTAGATACAGACGGATTTAACCTATTGGATGAAGGAGCTTCAAGAACAGGTGGCTGTAAAATATTGTATAAGGATAAGGATAGCGTAGCTGGATTATTTTATACCAAGCTAATAATGAAAGGAAATTCAACGGTGCATACGTTCAGCGAAGGTTTTTTTGGAATGAAAATTAGGTAATTTTATCGTTCTAAAAATATGATTAGTGCATGCTCATAACGCAATTAAAAATTCCTCCTTCTGGAGGAATTTTTAATTCTAGTGTTCTATGATTCGTGCCCTCACAAACCATTCATTCTTTGCCATGGTTCGCGCCCTTACGAACCACTCTTCGCCATAGTTCGTCTCCTCACGAACCATTCAATACGAATATTATTTTTTTACAAAAACAATATACTTTTCTTTAAATTCCTCTTCCTCAAAAATATCATTGATTTCCCACATCATAGGTTTGGTTTGACTCTCCGAAATTTCTTGATGGAGGTCGCCGCCTTTTAGGCAAATTAACCCGTTGTCTAATTCTGTATTTGTGCCTTTTCTTATAAGCGGTGCGCACCAATTCCATAATTTACCTAGTGGCGCAACAGCCCGGCTAGTGGCAAAATCAAATGAATTTTTTTCCTTAATTTCTTCCGCACGTTTCCAAACTACTTCTACGTTTTTGAGTTCCAATTCTTCTACCACCGCTCTTACAACATTCAGTTTTTTGTTGATGCTATCGCATAATACAAATTCTACTTCGGGGTAAAAAATGGCCAACGGAATACCAGGAAACCCACCCCCCGTGCCAATGTCCACAATCCGTGTACCGTCGGCAAAATCAGCAATGGCAGCAATGGCCAAGGAATGCAGCACATGCTTGGGATACAGCTGGTCAATATCTTTGCGAGATATTACATTTATCTGGCTATTCCATAATTCGTACAAGTCTTTGAGCGCTTCAAATTGTTGGGTTTGCTTGGGCGTAAAGTCGCTAAAGTATTTGGTTATTATCTCCATTCAGTAATTTTGGGTTTAAAAAATATGTTCGGACTATTTTTTATATAATACCACAACATCCATATATCGTAAAAAATTATTCGGGATGATAGGTCGGTTTCGTTCAGTTTTTTCATGCCTAGGTATTGTATAATTCCTACATAAATCCAGCGGAATAAAAATAAGCCTAGCGCAAAAAATACCCAGGGCATAAAAAAGCAACTGGCTATAAAAAATACATAAAAAAAGAAGTGCGAAAATGCTAAAAATCCAAGCAGTATTTTGTGCTTGGTTTTGTATAGCTGCCCCGTAGTAAGATGTCTTTTTTTCTGAAAAGCCCAAGCCTCTTTGTTGTTTTTAGGCTCAGAAAAAACGTGCGTGTCGG
>JBBSPP010000549.1:0-2118 GCA_038258625.1 Chitinophagales bacterium | reverse complement strand
GCTGCTTCTGGTCTTGGTGGCTTTGGCGGCGGCGGTAGTGGTTCTGGGATATTTGTTGGCGGTGCTGGCGGAGGGTATTCTGGCGGCGGTGCGGCTGGTAATAATCCTAGCGCGGGCAATGGCGGCGTTGGTGGTGGTGGCGGTTCGTTCCTTGCTGGTGCGTATCAACCCACATCTTTGAGTATAAATACCGGTCATGGTCGTGTAGATTTTTATTGGCTTATGCCTGGTGCAGATGTAAATACAACGCGCACCCAAGCAACTATTTCACTACTGGCACAGCCAATTGTAACAGCTACCCCATCAAGTGTAACTGCTTGTAATGGCGATATGGTAACCCTTACAGGTGGCGGTGCTAGCACCTATTCTTGGACAGGTGGCGTGGTCAATAATGTTCCTTTCCAGCCAACGGCAAATGCAACTTATGTTGTAACAGGTACGGCGGCAAATGGATGTACCAATACAGCCACAGCAACAGTAAGCTTAGGTTCTACTCCGGCGATATTTACAGAAGATTTTTCTGATAATTTAGTTGGCTGGACATTGGGCGCCGAATGGCAAATTGGTGCGGCCGCGGTTAGTGCTTGCCAATCCGGCGCAAATCCTGACCCAAGTGTTGATCATACCCCCAATGCCGATAATGGCGTGGCGGGAGTTGTGATTGGTGGTTGTGCTACAATTGTTGCTCACACTACGGAATATATTACTAGTCCTGTAATTAATACAGCTGCAGTTGCAGGTAATTTAGAACTCAGTTTTTACCGATGGTTGAACAGCGATTATACACCTTATATGCAAAATTTTGTAGAGGTGTTTAATGGTACATCTTGGATTGTCCTTTGGCAGTCAGGTGCTGCACCAGGTATAGAAGACAATGCTTGGACCAAACAGAATTTTGATGTAACTCCCTACAAAAATGCCTTGATGCGCGTTCGTTTTGGTCATAGTGTAGGCCCAACAGCTGGCGCATTTGTACGAAGCGGTTGGAATATAGATGATGTAGCCATTGGCGCACCAGCTAAATTGAGCAATGCCACTGCGGGCAATGCAGCTTCTACACCAGGAACAGGCACGGGCAATAAAACGCAAAACACAAATTCGGCAACAGAATACTTTAATGCCAACTGTGATTTGATTGTTGAAATTGGAAACAACGCTGCTGCTTTAGGAAATACGGTAGCCAACGTTACCGTAACTGCTGCTGTGCCTACTCACAACGGGCAGCCTTATGTAGCGCGCTTTTTCCAAATTACGCCTACTAATAATGTAGCGGCGGATGTCAAATTCTTCTTGACGCAAGATGATTTTAATGATTATAATGTTTTTGCCACTGCAAATAGCTGGCCTTTATTACCTGCCAACCCTACGGATGCAGCAGGTATTGCTAATGTGCGCATTACCAAAAATGATAATGGTGGCTTGGGTGTAAACCCAATCGTGCTTACGCCAAGTAGCGTAACCTGGAATTCAGCAGGCAATCGTTGGGAAATAATGGCGAGCGTACCAAGCTTTAGCCAGTTTAGAATCCACGCTGTGAATCCTCTAAATACTCCATTGCCAATTGCTTTGGGCACATTTACGGTAAGCAAATTGGCCGATGCTGATTTGGTAGAATGGACAACAAAATCAGAATCGAACAACAGTCATTTTGATGTACAGCGTAGTGCTGATGGTGCTAGTTTTGAAACCTTGGGTACTGTAAATACAAAAGCACCAAGAGGAAATAGTAGCACAGAATTGGCCTACGATTACCTCGACAATGCGCCCATGATTGGTAACAACTTTTACCGTTTGCAGCAGGTAGATATTGATGGAAATAAAACCTATTCTGAAATTATCAATATCGTTTGGACAGACGGAAACGTGATTACCATTTACCCGAACCCAACAAAAGATATACTCAACGTAAGCATTGCTACTTCTCAAGCTTCTACCATTGAAGTGAAACTATTGGATATGAGCGGACGCGTAGTAAAATCTGTAATGGCAAATACCACAAGCGGTGCTAACAACATTCAGCTTTCGATGGGCGAGTTGGCCGCAGGCATTTATGGCGTACAAGTGTATGAAAATAATAAACTGACGCATGTAGAAAAAGTGCGGAAGAATGATTAGTCT
>JBBSPP010000548.1:0-2122 GCA_038258625.1 Chitinophagales bacterium | reverse complement strand
CCTTCCTTCTGCGTGGCTTTTTTACTTTTATTTTTCCCGTTGGGTGCGTTGGAAGATTGTTGGCCTTCCTCCTCTTCCATAATCTCGCGCGGGTTTTGGTATTCTTGGTCGTTGTCATCGCCTATTTTCAAAAAGGTTTTCTCTTTTTTCTGACTAGCACCTACTTTAATTACAGACTTTCCCTCATTCTCAATTTTCTTTTCATCGGTGAGATAAGCACCCTTCAAATTGAACTCGCCCATTGTATAATTTACCTCAATTTTTTTATTAAAATCTTTTGTAATAATGTCAAAAGCCAAAGCTGCAAACGTATTGGCCGCTTCTTCCTGAAAAAAATAATAACTCGTACTAGGCAGGTAGCTACTCGCATTTTTATTGCCAATATGACTAATGCATGGGTCTGCCGGGTCGCACATCAACTGTACCGTGGCGCCGCCCTCTACCTTGGTAACGAGTATTTTTTGAATATCTTTTATGGCAAAATGATCTACAAACCCCTGGAGCTGCTGATCCACAAAGCCCGAGCGTGCTTCGTATTTTAGCATGCCTTCATTTTTGGCGCCATACTTTTGCATAAGGGCGTTCATTTGCCCCATGTTTTTTGCCCCTATTTGTGCTTTTGTACTAAAAGTTGAAAGCACCACGCCGAGTAGTATAAAAATTGTTTTTCGCATTAGCGCTCTAAGATAATGCGCATAGAATAAAAAAGCGAAAAGGGCATTTAAAGTATTTGTGAAAGTTATTTTATTCTTGCGCAACGAACAACACACCCCTCGGTCCCCTCTCACGAGGGGGTGCCGCTGGACACTTTGCAGCATGCGCGAGGATATTGTTATTCGTAGATTTTGGTATAATGCTCAATAATAGTTGGTAAAATTGGCTGTATCTCATATCCTGTAGTAGTTGTAGGGTGCTTATATGAAACAGGTTTCAATAACAATTCGGTATATTCAAAAAATGGCAAAAAAAACGTTGTTGGGCCTGTGGGTTCACTAGTACTATTAAGTGGGGTAAGCAAGGAGGAAAGCAGCGCTATAAATGCAAGAATTGCGATGTCATGTTTACCTCTCAGAACCTCGGGACTAAAAAGTCGAATCAACAAGTTTGGTTTAATAAATGGGTTTTGGAGCGTCTTACTTTTCGCTATCTTTCGGTGGATAGTGGATATAGTATTTCGACATTAAAACGATTATTCAAACAATACCTTGACGCACCACCGTCGTTTCAAATCAAGCAAAGAAGCGATGCACATTTGATGATAGACGGCACCTATTTTAAGAATGATTTATGCCTTGTTTTGTACCAGGATAATGATATTAAGTACTCCCAACTTTATCGCTTTTCTCGTGGCGAATACTTTGAAGAAATTTGTGAGGACTTATTAAATTTAGAAAAGATGGGCGTTCAAATTTCGTCAATTACCTGTGATGGACATAGGGCTACTTTAAAAGCTATTCGTAAAACATTGCCAAACGTTATACTTCAAAGATGTGTGGTCCACGTGCACAGGATGTCTCAAATATGGCTAAAACAAAGGCCCAAGACGATTACTGTCCAAGAATTAAAGCACATTATTCATCTCTTACCCTTAGTGAAAACGAACAACGATAAACTCTTCTTTATCAATCAGTTTAACGGCTGGTACAAAGAGCATAAATTATTTGTAGATCAAAAAACAAGAAATAATCGAACAGGTCGTTGGTGGTACACCCATAAAAATTTGAAACGAACGGTTACACTGATTCAAAGAGCAATGCCGAACTTATTTCATTATTTGGACGACGATAAAATACCCAAATCTACCAATGGGATTGAATCGTATTTTGGTCACCTAAAGGATAATTTGAGCATTCACAGAGGGTTATCGTATAGTAACAGAAAATCATTTATCAAGTGGTATTTACACCTAAAGAATAAAAGTCGTGGGTAGGTTTTCTAAGCCATGCAGCCTGCCAGTAAAATGAAAAATGAGTAATTAAAAAACTACTCATTTTACTGTTTAGGCATCAGCCCTATTGCTAGTCGGTTGCTCCTCAGCAGAGCCTATTCCTCTTCAGGCTGACAATGCAAGCTTACAAAATAAGCAACAATAAATTACCAACTATTTTTGACCTCATTACCT
>JBBSPP010000547.1:0-2124 GCA_038258625.1 Chitinophagales bacterium | reverse complement strand
TTTACTTCGCCTATTTTTTTATCAAAATCAATAGCATTTGTGCTATGCCAAATTTCAAATTTCCCCGCATTTTTTTCTGATGCTGTTTTCCATTTTAGCAGCACATTACAATTAGTTACTTTTTGCTCAAAGCTAATTAAATGAATGGGTAGGGGGGTGCCAAGGAAAAAACTTTTTGCCAAACTGTGCGCTTGTACGCCCGCGGTTTCGCCCATTACACGGCCTAGCATATCATCAAATGGTGGGTGAATGCCGCCCCATATTCGGGATAAACTTGCTTCGTTGCTAGCATCTCGGTACGTTGCCCATTGCAGTTTTACGGTATCGCTTGGGCCATGTTCAAAAAATATTACATTGTTGCTTGGTGCAAAAACATACTCACCCAACCCACCTGGGAAGTAGGGGCTGCCCGTAATAGCCGTAAGCACCTCTGCCGCCCCGCGCGAAAACGTAGAATGCCCCGAAACATAGCCCGCGAAGGGTGGACTTACAAATGTTTTTCGTTGGTAAGGCATCCAGTTTTTTGCCAAAATCCAATTGACGCCAGCATATGATGTAGCCGGATTTCCGATAGCATCAAAACCCGCCCAAGATTTTATTTTTATAGCATTTACATTTTCCAGATTAGCACCTGCTAGCGGATCATTTGAAGAAATGAGTTCAATATAGCCCGGCACAAGGGGTAAACCGCCTGGGTGAAAAGATGGCAATAAGGTATCGCTACTCTGCCCATACTGCGCCATTTTTCGTATGGCCGAAATGGGCCGGGGGCTATCATACCAACCTTTGGTACCCCAAGCCGCAATGGCACAATCGTGCATGGCACCGCCGAGGGTGAGGTACGCCTTTACATCCCACTCCAAATTGCCTAGTACTGCACCCGCGCCTTCGAATTTTTTACTAAATAATGGATGATCGTTTACTTTATTTAAAATTGCAAACCAATGCCCTGGCGGTGTTTCGGAGGTAGGACCATCAGCCCAAAACTGTGAAACCACGCGCGAGTAATCGCCCAATTTTGAAACATTGGACGCGTAAGGTGCATTCGTAATAGGGTTGGAAGTGCGGCCGTGGCTGGTATCGCCACCTGTTATATAATTATAATAATTTTGATGCTGACCCACCGGTACATAACACAAAGGTAGATTACCGCATCCGCTAGGTCCTATTTCTTTGGTTGTGCTCAAAGATGGGTCGTGCTGGGCGCTCCAAATAGCAACCATGGTGTGCCCCCATTTAAAAAGTGCCGAGGAAGAATCTGAAGCATTTACAGTATCGAGCATCGGCGGCGGCCCTGGATCAAAATACACGGGGTAGGTGCCACCATTGCGGTAGTGCATTGTTTTTTGCGAAGCTTGCAGGGCAAAAGGCGCCACGCGCCCCCACTCGGGCGCATCAAATAACTGCCCAGAAACCAAGGGATTGCCACCCTGATCCAACGCGCCAACGATGAATAATGGTTGCCAATGATTTGGGGCCGTCATGTTAGGGTTGCCCGAGCTATCTACACTGAGGTACTGATTGACTGGGTTGTAATAGGTGTAGCCGTGCGCGCCAATTTCGTTGCTGCTGTCGGTAAACCCCAAATTGATAATTTGCTGGCCTATATAATTGCCCAAATCGGCGGGCGTGCCGGTGCTATAATTGGTGCTGGTATAGTTGGGGTTGTACCCCAAATAATTCATAAGCGTATCAAAGCGAAAATTGGAAAACAAAAAGTTGGGCGAGGTGGCATACCGATGCTTTAGAATGCGATACACTGCATAGCTCATGGCCTCACGTTGGGCCGCGGCAGTATCGGCCACGGGGGCAATAGCACCGAGCGGGTACGAAATGCCGGCGTAGGTATTGCGCATCAAAAACGGCCGTGATGTAGGGTCATACACGCTCCACGCATCGTACATGGCTATGGCGGTGTGAAATAAATTGCGCGCCTGCACGGGCACGCGCACCCGGTCTTCGCGAATGGCGTTTAGCTGGGCTTCGTTCCATAGTCGGGCTACTGATTTTGTTTGGGCATGCAGATTGCTGCTATAAAATATAATGAGTATAATGGTGTAATATTTTTTCATATACTTGATTTTAACTTATGTAGTGGCTTACAAAGTAAGGGAATAAATGTTT
>JBBSPP010000546.1:0-2127 GCA_038258625.1 Chitinophagales bacterium | reverse complement strand
ATTCATCTGGCTCCTCAACATACAAAATCCATTTCCAAAAATTATTCATTCCGCTATAATTAGCGAAAATTATAAATCCAATTAAACCGAGTATAAGGAATATTGATTTCTGTAAATGTCTGGTTTTATGCAATCCTTTTAAAATCATTATTAATCCAACATATCCGCAAATTCCGCACAAAAAGCAAAAAATCATAAGTATTTGGCTCAATCCTAAATTTCCGTCAGTTACAAAAAGATATAAAAACATTAGAGTTATGCCAAACAAATACGTTGCTGGCACAATTCCACTTATCAATAATATGTAAAGTATCTTGTTTTTCAAATTGTGAGCAACATCTGTATATACGCCACTCCAAGCAATCGCAACACAGCTATTTTTTCTCAAATATACAAACTCACTTCCTCATCACCACCTCCTTATAAATATCCCGTTCTTTTTCCGTGGCGGTTAGTTGTGCTTCTAGCTCGGCAATGCGGGCGGCTTGGGTGGTTTCGGTGGCGGAGGGGCGGGCGTGCTCGTTGAGCAGGTGGCGGTATTGGTCAAAGGGGTTGGTGCGCAAAAAATTGCCTAGGTACACCAGCTCGGCGCCCGTAAAATCGCCTTGGCTGATTTTGGCATACAAAAAATTTTGGTTCCGGCCCATCATCAGGCTTAGGCGGCGCAGGCTTAGTTTGCGCTCGCTGCTGTGTTTTTGCAGCCAAGCTTTAATGTTTATTTGCCCTACGGCTTTTTGGGTATCAGATAATTTGGGTACGCCCATAGCAATGTTTTTTTAGGCTCTAAAGATACTAATTCCTTATAAGATAATGCACATTCCACACCACAAAGTGAATGTTCACCACTAAAAATGGAATATACCATTTTTTAAAATGAATATTCCATATAATAAATGGAACAAACACTTTTTTAAGAGGAATGTTCCATACCTTAAGGGTAACATTCCTTTTTTTATATGGAATATTCACTATCTTATATGGTTTTTGGCATAAAAAAACCTCCCCAAACCGTTTGGGGAGGTACGCGGCTTTCTTTTGAACATTTAAACAATAAAAAACTAAATATTAATTATGCGTTATATAATATCTAAAACAAAAGAAGCCATCGTATCTGCACTCATATTTTGTAGCCAAATGGTGGTGCCTTCGGGCGCAATATCGGCAAAAGTACGCTCCAGCGTGGCGCCAATAGGCACCTCCAGCACTTCGCCTACCACCGTGCCCGCGCTGCGAAACGTAAGCTGTATAAGGGTAGGCCCCGTGTTTTGAATGCGCAGTTCCTCCTCGGCATCATAGGTAATATCAGTTACTACTTCTACCTGCCCGTTGGGGTCTATATTCCCCTCAAAATGGTTGTCGCTATGCGTGGGCGCATCGTCTATTTTATCGGCCGCTTCGTAGGCGTCAAAAATTAATTTTTGGTAGAACTGCAACATGCCCATGCGGGTGCGCACGGTATCTAGTATGGCGTTGAGCTCTATAATACCGCGGGCCACGGCCTTGGTATTGGCGGTTTTGATGGCGCGCATGGCTTTGGGCTTGCCCACCAGCACGCCAAACTGCGTAATGTTTAGCTTGTGCGCGTTGAACTCGGCGAGCGTGTATGCCAGCGGCGTGCGGGCGTAGAGGGCTGTTATAATGGTGTCGTCGTCGCCTTGGGCCGCCTCGGCCATGGTTACCATGGCTTGGGCGGCTTGTAGTTTTTTGTTATCGTCCATGGCTTGCAGCTCGCTGCGCTGATAGTCTATGAGGGCTTTTAGCTCATGGTTTTCAGTATCCACAGCATGGTTGAGCATGTACATGCTTAGCTTCATGCCCGTTTCTATTAGCTCGGCGCTCTCTAGGTTTTTGGCAATGGTGGTGCCGCTAGTATCGGCAGTGGCTAGGGCATCTTGCGCGTTTATCTCGGTGCGCTTGGCGGCTATCTGCTCGTGGTAGCCGTCCACACTTACTACGGCTTCTATAGCATCTTCGTAGTCGGGGTTTTTTAGAATGTCTTCTACGCTTTTGGCGCGCATCATATAGGCTCTTTGGTTATCGTTCATGGTGTTGTTTTTTGTTTGGGTAAATTTAAAATATGAACGGTATAAAAAAAAATATTTTTTTTGGGGGGGGGTATATTTTTTT
>JBBSPP010000545.1:0-2130 GCA_038258625.1 Chitinophagales bacterium | reverse complement strand
TCTTAATGGATCATCGGCAATGTGTACAGGCATTTTTATTTTAGAAGAAATGCGCCTATCCAAGCCGCGCAACAGTGCGCCACCGCCGGTTAAGTACAACCCTCGGCGAAAAATATCAGACGCCAACTCTGGGGGAGTTTTTTCCAATGCGCGCAATACACCTTCTTCTATTTTAAAAATAGATTTGTCTAGCGCATCAGCAATTTCGGTATAGCTTACTAATATTTGTTTGGGAATACCCGTCACCAAATCGCGTCCATTTACCGCTACATCTTCGGGCGGATTATCTAGTTCTTTTAACGCGCTGCCTACTTGTATTTTTATTTGCTCGGCTGTGCGTTCACCAATTAATAAACTATGATACCGGCGCATGGCTTCAATTACATCGCCCGTAAATTCATCACCCGCCACCCGAATACTTTCATCACATACAATACCCGAAAGTGAAATTACCGAAATACCTGTGGTACCACCACCAATATCTACAATCATATTTCCAATAGGTTCTTCTACATCAATGCCAATGCCCAATGCGGCGGCCATTGGCTCATGAATCATATACACTTCCTTCGCACCGGCTTGCTCGGCACTATCGCGCACGGCCCGTTTTTCTACCTCAGTGATGGAAGACGGAATACAAATTACCATGCGCCAACTTGGTGAAAAGAAGGATTTTTTTTGCAATGAAATCAACTTAACCATTTCGCGAATCATACCTTCGGCGGCGTTAAAATCAGCAATTACGCCATCCTTCAAAGGGCGAATTGTTTTTAGGTTTTCGTGTACTTTACCATCCATCATCATGGCACGTTTTCCTACGGCTATAATTTTGTTGGTTTGTCGGTCCACAGTTACGATAGACGGTTCGTCTACGACCACTTCATCGTTATGTATAATCAAAGTATTTGCGGTGCCGAGGTCAATCGCAATATCTTTTGTAAAAAAGTCAAATAGTCCCATTCAAGTTCAATAATATAGGTGGTAAAGGTGCGAAAATATTGGTAATTCAGCAATAAAAGAAATAAACATGCGGGGTATATTGCCCATTGTCAAATTATTAAGATGTTGGGTTTGTACAATGAGCCTCCCGCTCAATCGATAGCAATTATTTTTTCAAAAATGCCACAAAGCTTTTTACGATAAAAAATAGATGAATATAATTCCTAAAGCGACAGCTTGATTTGCCTCTCCCGAGGTGTAAATAAGTTTAAAACGAACGACGACTTCATACGATATAATTGAGTGTCACCACCCATAGTTTACCACGCGTCCACAAAGTACCTTCGCTGTGTGAAATGCTTGCTCATCTTAGGTTGCCTATTTACTATTTTCATACCTATAAGGCTAAAAGCGCAATCTGCTGGCATACCAATTACGGTGGATTCTTTACGCGCCTTGCTTGCTAGGCAAAAAAATGATAGTATTCGTGCCGAGTATCATTTTGAAATCGCCCAGGCATACTACTACGATAACAAAGACTCAGCTGCCTATCACATACGCCAACCCATGCATATTGCCCAACGTACAAACCATAAGAATGGTTGGGGTATGGCGCATTATTATAAAAGTTGGTTTCTAAAAGCTAGCGGAAAATTTCCGCAGGCCTTACTTCATATTGACACAGCGCTAAATTTTTTTTATGATACCAAGGATACGTTTCACATAGCACTGTGTCTAAGCGATTTTGGTTTGTGCCATTGGCGTTTGGGTCATTTCGACAAAAGCATGAGCGCCTATACCAAAATACTTTCTTTTGAAAATACCCCAATTTTAAAGAATTCAAAATTGCGTGCCACCATAAATTCTGCCTTAATTTACGAAGAGCAATTCCGACCTTTGGAGGCCGAAGCAGGATACAAAAAAGCACTAGTACTAGCCCAAGATTTAAATGATGAATATGGTAAACTAATTATTTATAGTAACCTCAGTAGTATTTATCGCCACCGCAAAGATTTTAAAACCTCGGTTGACTTTTCGCACAAAAGCATTGCGCTTGCCAAAAAGATTGAAAAAATTCCTGAAGAAATACGAGCCACCTCCAACTTGGGTGCTACTTACACCCAAATGAAATTGTACGATAGTGCCTTCTATTATTTGCTAACTGCTTATGAAATGGCCGAAAGAAACAAT
>JBBSPP010000544.1:0-2142 GCA_038258625.1 Chitinophagales bacterium | reverse complement strand
CGGGGCCAGCTAGTTTAGCCACAGCTTCGTAGGTGTTGCTATTTTCGCCCAGGTCCAATTGACCACCGCCGCCATACAAATTGGGTACAAACAGCGTAAACGTTTCGCCAATGCCTTGGCTCCATTGGAAGGCATAATCTTTGTCCAGCCCACCGTCTTTTTTATCTTTATCCTTAGCGTCTTTATTTATTGTAAGTTCGCTTTGGCCGCCGCGCATAGTTAATTTTCCATAGTCTTTTATCATTTTGAGGGTTACCAAACTAAGGCTCAGGGCCATAAAACCACACACCAGCAAAATTCCTGTGCCAATAAAAAATTGCTTGAGAGTTTTGGATTGAATGGCTTTTACAAAAAAAGTAACACCCAAAATACCCATAATAATTATGAGGTAATAATCTATTTGATACATTCCATTTTGTAGCAGGAAACCAAAGCCCGCCAACGTCATGATACTACCCGTAATATACTTGCCACGATACACGGCTATCATACCCGCCAAGGCGATGGGCATAAAGCCAATACTGAGCATTTTAGTGGCGTGGCCGGCTGCAATAATTTGTAAATTATACGATGCAAACGCATACGCAATGGCACCTATGATGGCTACCCATCGATTAATTTTTAGAGTACTTAATAATATAAAAAACCCAATCATGGCAAAAAACAAAAAGTAGGCTGGCGAGGGTAAAATGGTTTCAATAAAAGTTTGAATCCGATACAGCGGCCGTGGCCAATCGCCCATGTGCATGGTGTAGGTAGGTAGGCCGCCAAACTGTGAATTGCTCCACAGCGGGTTCTCGCCTGTTGCTTCCCAATACTCGCGCGCCTCCCAGCTCATAGAGCGCCAAGATACAGTATCGTGCTGGCTAAGCTCTTTGCCTTGTAGCGCGGGGTAGCTATAAATAAGTGCCAACACTATAAAGATACCAATGGCAATAAGCGTGCGAATTAATTTTTGTTTGAATGATGCGGACATTGAAAAATTGTTTTTCATATTAAGGGATTAAAATTAAACGTTTTACTGACGGTAGGAAATTTTTTGGGATTATTTATACGCTGATTTTTATAAAGCAAAAGCAGAATTTTTTTGCTATTTTGAAATGCGCTGTATGAAATTTTATGATTGGTAAAGTTTCATTACCGCCGCCGCTTCATCATTTATTTCTTGTGCAAGTTTTGCGGGCTGTAGCACTTTTACCTGCGAGCCGTAGCCTTTTATACGTTCGCTTAGTTCGTAATTTTGTACCACTTCTATCGAAATTTTGAATTCCGTTTTATCATTTAGTAACACTTGCTGCGAGTGATGCAGCGGTTGTGATAATAAATAATTGGCCTGATGCGGTTGAAATGAAAGGATAATTTCCTGTGGCTTTTCATCCGTTTTAGAAATGCCAATGGTAGCATCAAAATACGCCTTGTTATTCATAGTATCCTCGCCAAATGTTTCGTTCATTTTTATTACGTCATTTATTCTGTCGAACGAAAATGTGAGTGTTTTAGGTTTTTTGGTGGGGTGAATATCTTTTGCAATTAAGTAGAGTCGCGCCTTATATTCTCGTATGAAGTAAGGGTGAATTTTATGGCTTTTTTCATCTTTGTCAAACGGCTGATATTTCAATACCAATTCCCGCCGCTCGCGAATGGCCTCTACAATAAGCGGCATGTACTCTATGCCTTTGTAACTATTTGGCCGATCTAGTATAAAAACATCCTGCCCGGGTTGCTCATTATTTATATTTTGTTTTACGCTGCTGGCAATTTTTGTAATCGCATCTTCAAACACTTTTATGGCGGGTATGTCTTTAAACTGTTCCAAAATTGTAATGGCAAATTCCAAGCCTTTTAAATCATCGGCCGATACGGGCATGTTGCTAATTGAAAAATTGGGTTCGGTATAAACATAGCCGCGCGCGTACCGGTCAAATATTATGGGTGCTTCAAAACCCAAACTCGTATCATACCGCATGGCATAAATATCTTTTTGTATGCTGGAAACCGAAATGTCCATGTCCAAGCGCTCGCTCACAAACTCTACCAATTGAGCTAGGGTGGGCGCTTGTAGCGATTTATTGGTGAGCCGCGAATCTATAAGGCGGTATCGAGCGTATGCATTCTTGTTCTTCATTGATTGTAATTTTTTTT
>JBBSPP010000543.1:0-2149 GCA_038258625.1 Chitinophagales bacterium | reverse complement strand
TAATCACAAATGTGTCTTTGCCATCCAATATGCTTTGAATAATTTTTTGTTGTTCGTCCTTGAAATCCTTAAAGCCGAAACGGCCTTTCAGTTCAGTTTTCAGGTTAATTTTTGGCGCCGTTATTTTCTTTGGGGCGACCGCAGCTTTTGTAGCCATAGTTTATTTATTTAAATCTTCGTAATAGGTTGTCTAAAATTACACTTTACAATATTGTTTTGCAACAAAAAGGAGGGATAATTAATTCCCCCCTTGTTCTTTCAAATATAGTTTATAGCGTACTGCGCAAAATATAAGGAATCGTTAAATGGACTTTCCGTTTGGTTAAAAAATAGGATATTTGACCGTAGTGAAAAAAATTATTTTCTTTTTTAGCATCCTTTTTTATTCCACACTCGCTTTTGGCCAAGATCAATTATTGAATATGGCGCGCGAATATTTGCGCAATTCGGAATATGAAAAAGCTGCCGAGACCTATAAGCAACTGCTAGATTACCAACCTGACAATCCCGAAATTGTTGGCGGATATTACAAATCATTACTTGAGCTAGAAAATTATAAGGAAGCCGAAAAATTTGTTGAAAAACGAATTAAGGCAAATAAAAATGAACGCAGCAATTATTTGCTATTGGCATCATTATATAAAAAACAAAAAGAGGAAAAGAAACAGCGAAAAGCTATTGATAAATTTACTGATGGCGTAGGGCAAAATGCAATGGAGGTAAAGGCTGTGGCTTTGGAACTGGAGCGAAATGGATTTGTAGAAGAGGCGATTACATTATATGAGTATGGCAAAAAGAAAAATAAAGAAGACCCGTTTTTATTTGCCGAGGAACTGGCGGTGCTCTACGCCAAAACTGGCAGGCAAGATGAAGCCACTGAAAGTTTATTAGATTTATATGTGGTAAACAGCCAAAAAGAAGAATCAATAAAAAGTAGTTTTCAAGAAATGTTTTCTGCTCCCGAAGCGGCAGAAACTTTGCGCAAAAAAGTATTAAAGCGCAGCGCCAAGGAACCTGATAATCTCAAATACTACGAACTATTGGCTTGGATATACATTCAGCAAGATGATTACACCAATGCCTATCGACAAATAAAAAGTATTGACATTCGCATGAAAGAAAAAGGACAGCGAGTAATGCTTTTTGCCCGTACGTGCCTGCGCGAAAAAAAATATGAAGCTGCCATTGAAAGCTATAATTACGTAATTGAGCAAGGCGAAACCGAGCCATATTATTTGCAAGCGCAAAGTGAAAAATTGGTCACACTAAAAAGCCAATTGCTCGCCCAGCCAAAATATACCGAAGCTGATATAGAAAAAGTAGCCGCCGCTTACAAAACATTTTTAGATAAAAACGAAGGGTACAAACTAACGCAAACCAGCCGCGAATATGCCGATTTGCTAGCCCGGTATCAAAACAACATCCCCGAAGCAATTGCTGTATTAAAAGAAGTGGTCGACGCGCCCCGGGCCGAAAAATCTTTTCGCGGTCGTTGCAAATTAGATATGGGCGATTATGAATTATTGCGCGGCAGCATTTGGGAAAGCACGCTACTATACTCCCAAGTTGACAAAGATTTTAAGGAAGATTTGCTGGGCGAAGAAGCACAATTCAGGAATGCAAAATTATCTTTTTACAACGGTGATTTTGAATGGAGCCAAGCACAGTTGGATATTCTGAAAGCATCAACCTCTGAATTGATTAGTAATGACGCCATTGATTTATCAGTATTAATTACAGAAAATAACCCGATAAAAGATAGTGACGATACGCCATTGAAAATGTACGCCATGGCAGACCTGTTTGTTTACCAACATAAATACGAAGAAGCATACAACCTACTCGACTCTATAGAGAGAGAATATCCTCAGCACCCATTGGGAGATAATATATTAATGACTCGGGCCAACATTAGCCTCCAAAAACAGCAGTATAATGATGCCGCAAAATACCTGCAACAAATAGTGGACAAACATGATAAAGATGTACTTGCCGATGATGCGCTGTTTCAACTAGCCAGTATTTACGAAATCAATTTTAATAACACCGGCGAGGCGCAGCGTTTATATGAACGCCTTATTTTGGATTATCCTGGTAGTACTTTTGCCGAGCGAGCAAGGAAAAATTTTAGACGGTTGCGGGGGGATAG
>JBBSPP010000542.1:0-2163 GCA_038258625.1 Chitinophagales bacterium | reverse complement strand
TCATACTTATTTTATTTTAGTTCTTTTTGTCAAAATCTTGATATTGCTCGGCATCGGCACCAGTGTAAATATCGATTGTATATTGGTTAGCCGCTTTGGCAATTTTATAAATGATCACTTCACTTTCTCTGCCTGTCATTGCAAAATTTTCTTCGGTAGTCGATAGCAAAATTTGTTCGTATTTCAGGATTAACTCATGCATCAAAAACGTGCGCCCGTCCTCCATAATAAATTCATTATGTGGTTGGTATTGCAATCCTCCTTCCAAGTTCGCATTCATACCCGTTTTAATATATGTAGGATTTTTTTTCTGAATACGTTCTTCCGCTTCAGTCTCACGTTGTCTAGGTTTCATTGTCAATTCTTTTTGAAGGATACCAACACAATTACCTGTACAAGTAAACTCGTAAAAAAAACTTGGAACATCGGTAGTTCCATATACCGTTCGTCCGCCACCCAACGTTTGTGTATTTTTTACTACCACAGAAAAATGCCCAGCAAAAGCCGAACCTACAAATCCTACAAGAAGTAATGTCACAATTATTTTTTTCATGTGTAGTTTAATTTTCGGCGTTTTCAAGATATTGTATCGCATCGTCGCCGGTATAAATGTCAATTGTGTAATTTCTACCATTCTTTATGGCTATAATTAAAAAATCAGTTGTTTCACTGGTGGCAATTTTCAATGTTTTTTCTGTCGAACTTAATAACTTTCGTTCGTACTCCAAAATATATTCATGCACCAAAAATAGCTGCCCTGTTTCTGAAATAAATTCATTCATAGGTTCGCCGACTAACAAACCTTTGGTATCGGCAGTAGAAATACGAATATTATCTTGTAAAGTGCCATCACAATTGCCTTGACAACTAAAACTAAATGTATTTTTCTTTACATCCATATCGTACTTAATACTATGCTTTGATCCTTCGGGGGCATTAAAATTAACATCAATGGAAAAATGGCCGGCAAAAGCCGAACCAACAAATCCTACCAATAATAATGTTGCAAATATCTTTTTCATACTAAAATTATTTACCCAAATGTAATAAAAAAAACCTGACCATGCAGTGCGAGGTCAGGTAAAAAAAGTATTTCCATAAGAGTTTATATCTCCCCCACCATTTTGCGTGGGTCCACCCATTCGTCAAATTCGGCTTCGGTGAGGTAACCTAGGCTTAGGGCGGCTTCTTTCAAGGTCGTATTTTCTTCGTGTGCTTTGCCAGCAATTTCGGCGGCTTTGTAGTAGCCAATGTGCGGGTTGAGCGCCGTTACTAGCATCAGCGAGTTGTCTAAATGCTTTTTAATATTGGCTTCAATGGGTTCAATACCTTCGGCGCAATGGTCATTAAAACTTACACACCCCTCGCCTATCAACCTTGCAGAATGTAGGAAATTATAAATCATCATGGGCTTAAAAACATTTAGCTCAAAATGGCCATTGCTGCCGCCAATATTGATGGCCACATCATTCCCCAAAATTTGCGCCGCTATCATAGTAAGCGCTTCGCATTGCGTGGGGTTTACTTTGCCGGGCATAATGCTAGAGCCTGGCTCGTTGCTCGGAATGCTAATTTCGCCAATACCGCTGCGTGGCCCTGAAGATAACATGCGTATATCATTAGCAATTTTCATGAGCGAAACCGCTACGGTTTTTAGTGCGCCATGCGTTTCTACAATGGCATCGTGGGCGGCTAGGGCTTCGTATTTATTTTCGGCGGTGCGAAAGGGGAGACCTGTAACGGCGGCAATGTGCTTAGCAACATTTTCGCTATAACCGTCGGGCGTATTGATGCCCGTGCCAACGGCTGTGCCGCCGAGGGCTAATTCTTGCAAATGCTCTAGTGTATTTTTTATAGCTTTTATGCCATGAGTAAGTTGCGAAACGTAGCCGCTAAACTCTTGCCCCACGGTGATTGGCGTAGCATCCATAAAATGCGTGCGCCCAATTTTTACCACCTGCATATATTTTTCGCTTTTTGCTTTTAGTGTATCGCGCAGTTTTTCGATGCCGGGGATGGTAATTTCCATTAGCATTTTATAGGCCGCAATGTGCATGGCGGTAGGGAAGGTATCGTTGCTGCTTTGGCTTTTGTTTACGTCATCGTTGGGGTGAATAAATTTTTCTTTATCGGTTAAAGCGCCGCCATTATTTACGTGCGCTT
>JBBSPP010000541.1:0-2164 GCA_038258625.1 Chitinophagales bacterium | reverse complement strand
CGTACTCACCACCGCCATGCACAGCGATCACCCCATTAGCGAGCACGTACGCAAACACGGCGATGGCGTAAAAGTACTAGCCCTTTGGGTGGACGACGCCTACAGCGCCTACGAAGAAACCATCAAGCGCGGCGCAACATCATACCTAGAACCCAAAACACTCACCGACGAAGACGGCGAAGTACGCATGAGCGGCATTTACACCTATGGCGAAACCATCCACATGTTTGTAGAGCGCAAAAATTATAATGGCGCGTTTATGCCCGGCTTCAAAAAGTGGGAGAGTACTTACAACCCCGAGCCTGTAGGCCTAAAATACATTGACCACTGCGTAGGCAATGTAGATTGGAACCAAATGAACCCCTGGGTAAAATTTTATGAAGACGTAATGGGCTTCAAAAATATCCTCGGTTTTGATGACGAAGATATTTCTACCGAATACTCTGCCCTTATGAGCAAAGTAATGAGCAACGGAAATGGTTATGTAAAATTCCCCATCAACGAACCCGCCGAAGGAAAAAAGAAATCGCAGATAGAAGAATACCTCGATTTTTACGAAGGCGAAGGCGTGCAACACATAGCCGTAGCCACCGATAATATTATAGAAACCGTAACAACACTCCAAAGCCGCGGCGTAGAGTTTTTAAATATTCCGGGTTCATACTACGATACCATTCTAGACCGCGTAGGCGAGATAGACGAAGACCTTGCACCACTAAAAGAGCTAGGCATACTTATAGACAAAGATGATGAAGGCTACCTGTTACAAATTTTCACCAAGCCCGTAGAAGACCGCCCCACCATGTTTTTTGAAATCATCCAACGCAAAGGCGCACAAAGTTTTGGAAAAGGAAATTTCAAAGCCCTCTTTGAAGCTATCGAAAGAGAGCAAGATGCAAGAGGAAATTTGTAGGCAATAGTTTTTATAAAATAAAAAAATGCTCGCTACTTGCGGGCATTTTCTTTTAGCATTTTTACCACATGCTTGTCTATAGGAAACGTCAAATCATCCTCCATCAAATCTCCCACAGCCACAAACCGAAACGATTCTTCACGCTCATTTTTATAAGAAAAATCATTTTTAACCGATGAAAAAATATTGCTTGATGCAGGCAACGCTTTTACCAAATAATAAATACTCATCACCTGCGTATCAATATGAAAAGCAGAGGCTTGATAAAAATCGGTAGTATAAAAATGGGAGATTATTTCAATCTCGGTATCTAACTCCTCGCGCCATTCTCGGCGTAGGCAGTCAATTGTTCCTTCGCCTTTTTCCATGCCACCACCCGGAAATTTTGTAAACTCTTGCGCACCAATTCGCTCGTCAGAAAGTAAGACCTGCCCATCCGGTAGGTGGCTTTCGTCTTCTTTATTTATCCAAAGACCATAAACACGAATGGTATAATTGGGCATTAGTCAAAGGTAAATTCGCCCTCAAATACAAACCGCGCATCGCCAATTAAATGCACATTCGTGAAGGTATTATTGTTATTCTCAGCGCTTACGGTTAGGTTGCCCCCGGGTGTTTCTATGTTTACTTCGCTTACTCCTTTGCGCATCATTTGTACTAGGGCAGCGGCGGTAACGCCCGTGCCACAGCTCAATGTTTCGGCCTCTACGCCGCGCTCGTAGGTGCGTACAAATAGTTGGTCGTCTGCACGTTCTTCTACAAAATTTACGTTGATGCCATCAGCCTCAAACATTGGACTGTTGCGGATCATAGCGCCCTCTTGTGCCACATTTATATCGCTCACAGCATCTACAAATGTGACGTAATGTGGCGAGCCAGTATCTAGTTTATAAAACGTTTCATTCTCTTGCACTTCCTGCACATCTTGCATTTGCAGTGATACTTTTTCGCCAATAAAATTTGCCTGATGCATACCATCCACGGCCATAAAATTTGCCGCTTCGGTGATTATTCCTTTGCGTTTGGCATAGGCCACAGCGCATCGCCCGCCATTGCCGCACATGGTGCTTGGGTTGCCATCGCTATTGTAATACTCCATTTCAAAATCGGCACCGTTATTAGGATGAATTATAATAAATCCATCGGCACCCACGCCAAAGTTTCGGTTACAGATATGGCGCACATCATGCTGCCTTATTTTATCATGAACGTCTGCCGCCATGGTGCCAGCATCTACAATTATAAAATCAT
>JBBSPP010000540.1:0-2169 GCA_038258625.1 Chitinophagales bacterium | reverse complement strand
TCGTGGTGCCAAACTGCGTACTATTACCCATATTATTGTAGTACGCATTATTGTTGGGGCTAAATGCGCCATTGGGCATGATATTATTATAGATGGTAAAATTGTAAACATTGAGCGGATACTGAGTAGAGATATGAAACAAATTGTGCGCCATATTTCCGCTAATAGCAGTAGGCAGTGAAACGACTAGCGTATTTCGACTAAATATATTATTGAAAAAATTGACGTTACTAATTGTTGAGGATGTAAAATTTACGGAGGTTGTACCCACAGAATATCTAAAAATATTTTGAGCGATAGTAATGTTGATAAGGCTACCATAAGTAGCTGAATTAACGAGATAGTTGCTAAAGTTCAGCGTGTTAATTCTGTTTCTAAGAATGTTTACATTGGATGCCGCAATGGTAAGCGTACTAATATCCAAGCCTGTAATGGTACATGAGTCGGCGCCCTGTGCGAGCGTGCAATTAGTCATACTCGTGCTTTGCATATTGGCCTGCAAACCAGGATTCATAGTACCCATGGTTGGTACCGATGAATTTTCGAAAACACCATTTCCTATGATGACTAGCTTTTTATTCAGTGTGTGAGTACCATAATCTATAACCGAAGGCTCTAGATAAATAGTATCGCCACTAGCGGCGGCAGTAATGGCGGTGGCTAACGAAGAATAATTTGCATTTACTCCGGGCGTATTATTCACTCTAATTTTTGCACCAAAGCTGTGCGATGTAATGGCTAGTAAAAGGATTGCGGTAATGATTTTTTTCATGACTAAAATTTTTTATTGTTTGTTTATTTTGAAAACAAAAATATTGCGGACGCATTAAATTGCCTATACGGCATTTGTCGTATTTATTTCATTGTCTAATTTTAGGAGCGATGGTGCTGTTCCCTCAATTGGAGTTGGGTTTTTTCAAAATTTAAACACACTTACTTTACACTCATCACACAAAACACCTTAGGTACTATTTATTTTTCCGCTACTTTTACAATTCAACATGCGAAACATTATTTTACTTTTTTTGCTAGTAGCCACGGCTGCTTGTAGTAATTATACCGACCCAGATCCTATCTCCGACCCGCGCCTCACTACGCCCTATTGCAATGATCCGAGCGCTATTAATTTCAATTGGGATTTCCCTGGCGTGCCCGATAATTCGGTGTGCTTTTACCCGTCCGAGGTTTTTGCGGGTAATTATATATGGCATGATACGTTGCTGAATGATAACCTTACACCACGTAGTTTTGATAGTTCGTTTGTAACCATTTCACAGTTGGATACTACGCGCGTAAAACTAGTAGGCCGGTGCAGTACCGATCTTTTTTTGACGACCAACAAATTTTTGAATATTGTAATAGATAGTGTAGTGAATAATGGTCAGATTTTTTGCCGCCCTACCGATACCATTGTGGGCCAAGGATTAAAAATTGGTTTTGCCGATGATACCAAGTTTACTATCGACTATACCATTTTTTCGGATACGGGCAATTCTGTTCACAAAGCCACTTTTATAAAACAATAAATGTTTACCGGAATAATAGAAACTATTGGCACAGTACAGTTGGTAGCTCATACCAATGAGCAACTAATATTGCGCATCAATACGCCCCTAGCCGCACAGCTAAAAGTAGATCAATCTGTGGCGCACAATGGTATTTGTCTTACCGTTACCGCCTGCGATACTGCAAGTTTTGAAGTATGTGCCGTGCAAGAAACGATTGAAAAAACCACCATCGGAAACTGGCAAACCGGCGATACTATTAACCTAGAGCGCGGCATAAAAGTGGGCGACCGGCTGGACGGACACCTCGTACAAGGCCATGTGGATACGGTTGGCAAATGCATTAAAATTTTTAATGAAAATAATAACTGGGTGTATACTTTTTTGTTCGATACGTCATTTGCAGCCCTAGTTGTAGAAAAAGGCTCGGTTGTGATTAATGGCGTAAGCCTTACGTGCTTCAATCTCACCGCCAATAGTTTTCAGGTAGCTATTATACCCTACACATTTGAGCATACTACGTTCAAAAATTTACAAGAGTCAGATGCCGTTAATCTGGAATTTGATATTTTGGGGAAATATTTTCAACGGCATTTAAGCTTGTACGGTAGTAAAAAATAAACCTTCAAGCGCACGGCTTTAAAAGCGTTTGGGCTCAATATTA
>JBBSPP010000539.1:0-2181 GCA_038258625.1 Chitinophagales bacterium | reverse complement strand
GCTTATGTCCGTTTGAGACTGATCTGTAAAAATAATAAACGAACTAACAAATAGCGTCCTCCATTTTGTCCACTTGAACATATGTACTCAAAATCGTCCTCCCGTTTGTCTATTATACCAAATAATATGAACAATTTAATTTCAATTATAGAAATTCCAACAGAAGATTTTTCAAGAGCGGTAAAATTTTATCAAATCATTTTAGGCGAAGCTATTGAAGAAATGGAAATGGATGGAAATCAAATGGGAGTTTTGCCAAACGAAGAAGGAACTGTTAATGTGGTTTTGGTAAAAGGTAACGACTACAAACCAACAACAGACGGACCAGTACTTTACCTAAACGCAGGTATCAATCTACAACCTATGCTTGACAAAGTTGAACAAAATGGCGGACAAGTAATCGTCCCCAAAACCGAAATTAGTCCAGACATGGGATATTTTGCATTGTTCTTTGACACGGAAGGAAACAAATTAGGATTGCACTCAGCCCAATAAAACTACCCTCGCAAGGTTAGTTTGCAAATACACCCTTATATTTTTAGCGCTTTGGTCAGCGTTTTCGCCGCCTAACACACTACCCCAACTTTTTCATTACATTATAAACAATATCTGGCTTGCCCAAGGTATAAAAATGCAAACCGGGTACATTGTTTTCCATCAAATCTTGCGCTTGTTTATATAGCCAATCTTCACCGGCTTTTTGTTGGTCTGCTCGGGTATTCGCATTCATCATTGTAGTGGCCAATTCCTCCGGCAAGTCCACATGAAAAATGGAGGGTATCATGGTGAGTTGTTTTTTTGTACTCAGGGGTTTTAAGCCTGGGAAGATGGGCACGTTGATACCCACGCTTCGGCATTGCTCCACGAAGTGATAATATTTTTTATTATCAAAAAACATTTGCGTGGTAATGTATTCCGCACCAGCTTCTACTTTTTGTTTCAGGTACATCAGGTCGAGCATGGGGTTGGCACTTTCAAAATGTTTTTCGGGGTAGCCCGCCACGCCTATGCAAAAATTGGTAGCGTCGGCATCATTTATTTCGTCCTCCAAATAATTTCCTTTGTTCAAATCCACCACCTGTTTTACCAGGTCAATGGCAAAGTTGTGTCCGCTAGGGTGGGGTCTAAAATATTTTTCATCCTTGGGCGGGTCACCTCTTAGGGCCAGTACATTATTTATTCTCAAAAAATTCAAATCTATCAAGGCATTCTCCGTTTCATCTTTGCTAAACCCGCCACATATTAAATGCGGCACGGCGTCAATTTTGTAGTGGTTCATTATGGCGGCGCAAATGCCTACCGTACCGGGGCGTTTTCGTATATCCACTTTATCAAATGAGCCATCATTGCGTTGCTTAAAAATTTGCTCGCTGCGGTGGTAGGTTACATTTATAAACGATGGGTCAAACTCCATTAGCGGGTCCAACACTTCGTAAATAGACTCAATACTTTTGCCTTTTGTAGGCGGTAAAATTTCAAAAGAAATTAATGGTTTGCCGTTTGCTTTGGCAAGGTGTTCGGTAACTTTCATGTTCAGGTATTCTATTTTTTTAGTCTGCTGCTTTTACTATTTGTTCTAATGGTACTCGGTTTTCTAGTGATTTTGCCAGCGTCATTTCATCGGCATATTCTAGCTCGCCACCAAATGCTACACCGCGTGATAAGGTGGTAATTTTTAGTTTGTTCGACAAGTTTTTGCTTATATAATATGTGGTGGTATCGCCTTCAAGCGTGGGGCTGAGGGCCAAAATTAATTCGTCGATATTATTTTTTTGCACACGATCAATCAATTCTTTAATGCGCAAATTATCAGGGCCAATACCATCAAGCGGCGATATTAACCCGCCAAGCACATGGTACAATCCGTTATACTGCTGTGTGGATTCAATGGCAATCACCTCGCGGATAGATTCTACCACACAAATAGCACCGCGCCGCCGCGAAGCTGTAGAACAAATTTCGCAAACAGCATGGTCGCTTACATTATAACACTCTTGGCAAAATTGTATTTTCTCCCTCATGGTTTGGATGCGCTCGGTAAAACTGCTTACCGCATTGGTATCCTGTTTTATTAAATGCAGCACCATGCGCAAGGCCGATTTTTTGCCAATACCTGGCAAAGACCCAAACGCATTCACCGCTTCTTCAAGAAGTTGTGAGGAGAAATTCATTAGAAAAATT
>JBBSPP010000538.1:0-2201 GCA_038258625.1 Chitinophagales bacterium | reverse complement strand
TGCTAATTGTATGGTTTTTTTATAAAAATAAAAAACGCTTTATAGAACAACTACCTACATTCCCGCTCCAACTTGCGGGGGCGCTTTTATTCGTAGCATTTATTTTTTTGAGCCTTACCGCTGCGCGCAATATCATTTTTTATTTTTTATTAATAGCGCCCGTTATAGCCATTTTAATAAATGATTTTTTGCCCAAAAAAATTGTAACTAAAAATGTTGTTCTTATCCTCGGGGTAATTTTTTACATCACAATTGTAAGCAACGCCTATTATGTTTTTATCAAAAGCAAAAACCAATATGGGCTAGGAATAAATGCCGGTGCTAACCCAATTGGCGCATCGCAATTTATAATAAAACACGGCCTAGAAAAAAAGAAATGTTTTTCATCTTACATGGTTTCGTCATTCTTGCTGTGGGATTTGCAGCCCGATTTTAAAACCTACATTGACCTACGAGATTTGGATGTTTTCACACCTGATTTTTTTGTCAACTATTTTAAAGATGCACAAATCCCGGACAGGTTTTATAAACTTGACCAAAAAGAAAATTTTGAATACGTGGTGTTATTCCGAAATTTTTCGCCACAGATACATCATTATTTATATACTGATACTATTTACGGCTGCGTATTTGCAGACCCGGTTTGCGCCATTTATCAAAAAACAGATAAGCTAGCGCAGGGTGATCATTTTGCACAACCTACCGCCATGCCAACCTCTACATTGGCCACCGCGATAAACAAAATACTCAATCCTTTTTATGCCGAAACCGACTACGAAAACCTAGATGTAAACCTGCAGGCTGCCGAATATTATGAGGCTGTAGGAATGATTACCCTCGCTAAAAAGCGGATAAATTTATATTTATACCAACATCCTAATGATGCAACAGCGCTTGAACTTCAACAAAGATTGAATACCTTTACGCCCAAATCAGACGCGCTTTAGCGTATCTACTTTTCAATAAAAAATTTTATGCAATACAATACCAGTCGAGAGAAAATGACCATCCGTGAATACGGGCGCGGTGTGCAGGATATGATTAATCACCTGATGACGATGGAGGATAAAGAAAAAAGACAACTAGCCGCCGAGGCCGTGGTGGATGTAATGGCTATACTCAACCCGCAAAATAAAGCGATAGAAGATTACCGCCATAAACTGTGGGATCACATGATAATGATGAGCGACTACAAACTAGAAGTGGATAGTCCGTTTGAGATGCCCACTGCAGCAGGCAAAGAAGCTCGGCCCGAACCATTGCCTTACCCCAAACAAAAATTACAGTTTAAGCATTTGGGCAAAAAATTTGAAGACCTAGTAGCAAAAGCTATTACCGAAACTGACGAGGAAAAAAAGCTTGGGTACATTCATACCCTCGCCCTATTCATGCGCGTGGCATATAATAATTGGCACAACGAAAAAATGCACGACGATAATATTACCGAGGAGCTAAAGCAAATTAGCGGTGGTCAATTAATTTATGAGCCTGGGCGATTTGCCGATTTTGTAGATGGTGGCGATGGCCCTATTATTAATCATAAAAGTTTTGAAGAAAATAATAATATGGTAAACTTCAAGAAGAAAAAGTCGAACAATAATAATAACAGCAACCAAAAAAACAGACGCGCTGGCGGTAACAGTAATAATAATAATAACAACAATAACCGTAACAAGAAAAACTATCGTAGATAAGCATGGCCACAGATACTTTTGAAATTATAGGCGGCAGAAAACTGAGCGGAGAAATACAACCGCAGGGCGCAAAAAACGAAGCACTGCAAGTGATTGCTGCCGTGGTGCTCACGCCCGAAAAAATTACTATAAAAAATATACCCGACATACTGGATGTGCAAATGCTGATACAGCTATTGCGCGATATGGGCGTAAGCGTGGAGCGACTAAATAATAATGATTACACATTTGAGGCGCGAGAAATTAAGTTGGATTATTTAATTAGCGACGAGTTCAAAAAAAAATCAGGGAAGCTGCGCGGCTCGGTAATGCTGGCTGGGCCTTTGTTGGCCCGGTTTAATAAAGCATACATACCACAACCCGGCGGTGATAAAATTGGCCGCCGAAGATTGGATACACACATCAATGCATTTGAAAAATTGAATGTAAAAACGACCTATGATACTGTAGAGCATGTTTTTAATTTGGAAACCGATGCGCTAAAAGGTGCTTACATTTTGATGGAAG
>JBBSPP010000537.1:0-2223 GCA_038258625.1 Chitinophagales bacterium | reverse complement strand
GGTGTTCGGCTATATCGATGAAGTAAAAGTAGATTTGGTAGAATTTGAATATCCATTGCTTGAAAATCCGTTGTTAGTTCATGGTGTCAAAATGTATAGTTTGGCGGATGTAGCGGCAATGAAGGTAAATGCTATCCTGCGACGCGCTACTAAAAAAGACTTTTGGGACATCGCCGAAATTGTAGATAGTATGTCTCTAGCCAAAATGATTGAGGCGTATGATGACAAATTTAGAGACCAACGATTATTGATTTCAATACCACACGCCCTCACTTAATTTGACGAAGCTGATGACGAAGTGGTAAATCCAGTTTCTTCAAAAGGGCAAACTTGGGATAGCGTAAAACAAAAAATTCGTAGTACCGTAAATAATTATTTGAAATAGATGAACCCCCTAATTCCACTTCCGCAACTGCTGCAACGTAGCGCGCATATCCTTAAATAATTCTGCTTCGCCTTTTATAATATTTCCTTGCGCATCAGTAAACGCTATGCGGTGCGCGTGCAGTGCCAATCTAAACAGAAGCGGCTTTTCATTTTCCTCATCGCGTGCCAAATTGTACCGACGTTTGATGGACGATACAAAAAAAGAATCACCCTTGCTATAAAATGGATCGCACAAAACAGCGTGTCCAATATATTCTAAATGTACCCGAATTTGATGCATCCGCCCAGTATGAATTATGCAGGAAACCAACGCAAAGTTTTTGTATTGTTCCAGCACTTTATAATCTGTTTTGGCTTCTTTTCCGTAGCTATTATTTATCACTACCAAATGTTGCTTGGTAGGATGGCCCAACAGTTTTTCTTCAATAGTGCCTTCAGGATCTCTAAAATTTCCGTGAGCAATCGTCAAGTATTCCTTCGCTACTTCATGATTTTCAAATGCCATCGAAGCATGACGGTGCGCATCTTTATTTTTTGCAAATACAATGCAGCCACTCGTGTCTTTGTCAATGCGATGACATATAAAAATTTCTTCGTACCGCCTGCGTAATAAATCAGTCAAATTATTTGGGTTGGCATAATGATCAGGAATGCTCAGTAGGCCGCTGGGTTTATTCAGAATTATATAATCGTCGTTTTCAAAAAGTATTTCTGGGAACTTCATTATTGTTTGATGTTGAAAGTGTAATGTAAAATGTATCTGTGGAATTACTCAAAGAGTAAGAAAATGTTCAACATTCCACTTAGAACATTTAGCCTATTTGAAATGTTTTAGAAATACAAGTTCTTGAGCAGTCAATGCGCGCCACTTGCCACGTGGTAAGTTTTTCTTGGTTAGCCCAGCATACATTACACGGTCTAGCTGTTTTACTTCGTAGCCCAAATACTCAAAAATTCTACGTACAATCCTGTTTTTGCCTATGTGAATTTCTATGCCTATTTCACTTTTATTTTCAGGGTTTGAATACGCCAATGTATCAATTAAAGCTTTGCCGTCTTCCAATTCCAAGCCTGCTAATATTTTTTCAAAATCAGGCTCGGTCAGTGGTTTGTCCAATTTTACCTGATACACTTTTTTATTTTTAAACTTGGGGTGGCTAAGGCGTTGCGCCAAATGTCCATCGTTTGTTAGTAGCAATAGTCCTGTGGTATTTCTGTCCAATCTACCTACAGGAAAAATTCGTTCGTCCACATCTTTAAATAAATCCATGACCGTTTTTCGCCCTTCAGGATCGTCTGTTGTGGTGATGTAATCTTTGGCTTTGTTGAGCAATAAATACACAGGTTTTTCTTTTTGCGTTACGTCTTCGTCTTGGTAAGTTACTACATCCGTTTCCAACACTTTGTAGCCGGGCTCTTTTAATACTTCGCCGTTTACTTTTACCTCGCCTTTTTTAATAAGGTCGGCAGCTTCACGGCGGGAGCAATAGCCTGCGCGGCTTATAAATTTATTGAGCGGCATTTGCTCCTCAATCAATTCTTTTTCAGTAAATCGTTTTTCGGGGTCAACAAATTTTTCTTTAAACGATCGTTTACCGGTGCCTGTTCTGTTTGCTTTGTACTCGTCTTTTCGGTCGTTGGTCGTTGGGCGCTCGTTGTCGCCCTCTTCCTTTTTTACTTTAAAATCCTCCTTCTTTTTTTTACGATTTTTATCATCAAAGTTTTTGAAATAATCTTTCCCGCCGCCATCTTTTGGTGTGCGCTTTTTATCGTCTCGGTTAAATTTATCGTCACGTTTTTCTGCTCGGGGCTTGCGATCGTCCTTATTAAAACTCC
>JBBSPP010000536.1:0-2230 GCA_038258625.1 Chitinophagales bacterium | reverse complement strand
TACAAAGAGAAAGACGCAAGTCTAAGTACTAAAAGTCTAAAAACTAATTGAAATAGTAAAATAAAGCTGGCTTAAGCATATTGTGCGAAAAGCAAGAAAACAGTACAAAGCTGAAGACGAAAGTCTAAATACTAAGTACTATAAATCTAAAATCTAACGATGTCTGGAATTAAAAAATTTGTAGTTGGCGCTTTCAGTGATGAAGCGGTTCTGTTTCCGGCAGTGAAAAACGTGCGCAAGGCAGGGTATAAAATACATGATGTATATACACCTTTTGCAGTGCATGGTTTGGACGAGGCGCTTGGCTACAAAGTGAGTGATTTGCACGTAGCAGGTTTTATTTACGGACTGACTGGCACTTCTACAGCCCTTGGTTTTATGGGTTGGATTTTTACCACTAGCTGGCCGCAGAATTATGGTGGCAAGCCCCATTTTCCATTACCCGCTTTTATTCCAATTACGTTTGAGCTTACGGTTCTATTCTCAGCAGTAGGTATGGTATTGACATTTTGCTATTTGTGCCAAATTATGCCAGGGGTAAAAAAACACATTTTCAACCAACGCCAAACAGATGATAAATTTGTAATGACGATTGAAGTGAATGATGAAACTCAAAACGAAACCCTGAAATTTATGAACGAATTAGGGTCGGAACACGTGGACGTACAAATAGCTGAAGAAGGCTGGTGGTACGGCTGGTGGGATAAAAAAGAGCCTTACCAAGAATTGGAGAACAAAGATTTACAAACACAAGAAGTTATATAATGAAGAACATTTATTTCATATTATTATTTGTAGTGAGTGCCGCATTGGTTACATCTTGTGGTGATGACTATCAGCGCGACCCTGGTAGCGCTTATGCACCTGATATGTGGTATTCACGAGCGTATGATTATTACAATAATTCGGACAGTTTGTTGCGAATTGGTAATGAAGACGGGTTTCAAGGTTTTAATAAAATGCCTGCGAAAAACTCAATTGCGCGGGAGCAAGGATTACCAACCCATGTAGGCGAATTGGACACCACAGCTGGCTATGCTTTGACAAATCCGTATCAACTTTTGGCCAAAGATTTGGAGCAAGGCAAAAGGCTCTATTTAATCCATTGTGGAATATGCCACGGTGAAAAACTAGACGGTCAAGGGCCACTTTATACAAGTGAAAAATACATAGCCGCACCAGCAAACTTGATAGGGGCAAATTATGTAAACTTTACACAGGGAAAAATATACCACGCAATTATGTATGGCAAAAATATGATGGGCTCCTATGCTAGTCAGTTGGATGCTCGCCAGCGTTGGCAAGTAATAGCATATATAAAAAGTGTACAGGCCGAAAATGGTGGCGCAGCTTTTACGATGATTTCTGAAGAAGAACAAGCATCAGCTGACCTTACTAATATTGACGCTGCAACAAGCGATGTTCCTCAGAATGAAGCTGGTGGAGCGGCCGCAGAAACTGCGGATGAGAAAATGACAACTCAGGGAAAGGGTAAAACGGAGGTAAAAAAGTAAGTGTAAAAGATTAAGAAAAAACTAATAACAAAACGGAAGAAATGACAAACCAAAATTTTCATATACCTGCACAAGCTCGCACAGTGAGTTTGGTTTTGCTAGTAATTGGTCTATTGACATTGATTGCTGGCGGAGCTACGTTGCTAACCGGCGACGATCATAGCCAAACAAGATTCTGGGCAACGCTTTTACACGACAGTATATTTTTCTTACTGATTAGTGTGGCGAGCATATTTATACTCACGGCTACATCATTGGCACAGGCGGCATGGATTGTTTCCTTTCGGCGCATACCCGAGGCTATCGGTAGCATAGTTTGGATATTGGGAATAATTTTGTTCGTGATTATTGGTATTTTAATCCTTACTGATAATACACATATTTACCCCTGGTTGGAGCCTGGCCACATACCAGATAATGGGCGAAATGGATTAAAATTATTCTTTTTGAGCAAACCATTTTTCTTGATTTGGTCAGCAATCGTTATATTTTTATGGGGCTACTTTGGTCGAAAATTTAGCGAACTTTCTCTTCAAATAGGAAAAGAAAAAAAGCACAACATAAAACTTTTTTGGAAAAACTATACCTTCAGTGCCGGCTTTGGCTTTGTATTTGCACTTAGTTCAGCATCCACTATTCCTTGGCTTTGGATAATGAGCATTGATGCGCATTGGTTCTCTACGATGTTTAGTTGGTACACATTTGCAAGCTCGTTT
>JBBSPP010000535.1:0-2231 GCA_038258625.1 Chitinophagales bacterium | reverse complement strand
GATAATCGTACTATAAAATTTCTCGCTACTTCCCAAAAAGTCCATCTAAGCGGCCTCGTACCTCTTTCATATACGTGCTTCCAATACTTAGTTTCATCACTTCGGGTGCGCGCGTACCATCAAACGGAATTTCAATTTCGATGTTTTGTCCGTTAATTCGGCCACAGAGTAAATTGAGATTTATAATCTCATGATCATTGATTCGCAAAAAATCTGATGACGGCAGCTTGGAAAATGTATTGTTTAAATAGGCATGATGATAGTACGCATCTTTCTGTATCGTCAACAGCTTTGTGTATCCTTTACGAGTATTCTCTTCGGGGGTTTCTTTGTTGGTTAGGAACGCAATATTCCCAAAACGAATCAATGTGCGTTTTTTAGAATGCTCGTTTTGTAATTTTTGGAGATTGTCTTTATAATCTTCTGTTACCTCCAACCCTATTAAATTAGGAACCGCTTGCCGCTCAATGCCTTTGTATAGTAGGGTTTGTATGGCATGAAGCAATTCTTGCTTGTTCAGTGTTGGCTTGGTTTTTACAATATATTGGTCATGCCCCGTTACCAACGCTTCAGTAAACGTAGGCAAATCTTTATGATTGGTAACGTATATAAACGGAATCTGATAATGGTCTTTCAATTTTTTACCTAAGTCTAAACCTGATAGCTCGCCTTCCAAATCTATATCCAACAAAACTAAATCGGGTCTGTTCGCATCAATATGTTTGATGGCATCTTCCACGCTTGGCGTGAAAGGGTACAAGTCATAATCGGTTTTTAAAAGCCGTTCTAGCTTGGCATATAAAATGGGTTCGTCTTCTACAATTAATATTTTTTTCATAGCTAAAAATTTAAGTGGTTTGCAATCGCAAATTTAAAACAGTTCCATCACTCCCCGAAAGGCTATAGGAAGCCTTCAATTTTTTGGCGAGCAATTCCATAATGTGCGTGCCATAAGATGATGCACTTACATCCTTGGCGGCAAAACCTTTTCCGTTATCCTTCATCACTAGGTTCAATTCACTTTTTATTTTTTGTAATGAAATATTTATTTGAGGATTGGGTGTATGGTCAAACGCATACTTAAATGAGTTGGTCAAAAATTCATTTACCAGCAAACCAAAGTGCACACTTTTATCGGTGTCAATGCTCAATGTTTTATTGCAATCAATATTTATAGCCACGTTCTGTTTATCAAAAATGTGTTGCACGCGCTGCACGAGTAGGTGTAAATATTCATTGATATTTATGGCCGTTACATCCTTGCCTTGGTACAGCATGGCGTGCACTTCGTTTATACTACCCACACGGCTTTTTAGCTCGGCGAGGCTTTGCAAGGTTTGTTTGTCTTGCACGCCTTCCATGCTTTTATCTATAAACTCATCTATGATGGCTAGGTTATTATCTACTCGGTGGTGTAGTTCTTTTTGTAGGGCTACGATTTTATTTTTTTGTGTTTGGTTGCGTCGGTAGAAGAAAGCGAAAATGCCCAAAATGAATAATAACCCCAGCACACTTACAGCTAGATAATAGATATTTTGTTTTTGTTTTTTGAGTGATAATTGTTGTTCTGCTTTTTCGGCGTGGCGGGCCCGGTTCTCTATTTTTTTCTTTTCGGTTTCAAATTTTATTCCAGCCACAGCGATGGCATTTGTATTGTCTTGCTGATAAATTTGTTCGTTTATCTCCAACAGTTTTTCCAACGTTTCCAGTTGTTTATTCGTGTTTCCTGTTCGAGAGTATAATTTCAGTTTTTCTTTTAGCCCTTGCTTCTGTATAGTTAGGTAATGGTTTTTCTCGGCCAAGCGCATTGCACTATCTAAATATACTTCAGCCTTTTCCAACATATTTTGATGAGCAATTAATTTTGCCTCGGTAATAAATAAATTTGCTTTTACATATTCATCTTCATTTTCTCCCAATTCTTTTTTTGCTTTTGAGATATAATCTGTTGCTTTTTGAAAATCTTTTTTATCTAAATAATAATTTGCCAAGCTTTGATACACATTTTTTAAGGCTACACCCGAAGCACTATTCAGCAATACTTTCTCCGCTTTTTTTAAAAATACAAAAGCACTATCTGGTTTATTTTTTAAATAATACACCTCACCAATAGTTGTCAGGATGCCTCCTTTTGTTTGGTTTAAATCCGATTTTTCGGCCTCTGCCAAAGCGCGTTTGGAATACAAAATAGCTTCATCATAAAATTTCAATTCTTTATAAGACCCAGCAAG
>JBBSPP010000534.1:0-2236 GCA_038258625.1 Chitinophagales bacterium | reverse complement strand
TTGGTTACAAAATCAAACAAATTTTCTTTGGTGATAGAGCCTAAAAAATTTCGGTTCTCATCGAGCAATGGTAGAACAGAGAGGCTAAATTCTTTTACTATTTTAATAGCCTCGATTGGGTGCATGGTTTCAAATGCTGCGGGTCTAAATTTTAAAAATGTTGCCTTTGAAAGGGGTTCTTCGGGTGTGCTCCAATCCAAAATATCATCCTCGCATACCAAGGCTACATAATCGTCGCGCTCAATAATGGGCAGGTGATAAATATGAAAATCACGCATTAGAGATAGCGCTTTCATACCACTATCTTGCAGGTTCAGTATGGGCAATTGATAAGCTACTAAATCTTGTATTTTCAAAATCTATTCTTCTATTGAAGTTACTTTATGTTTTGCCAAAAAGCTGGCCAGTATCTCATTGAATTCTGTGGGTACTTCCATCATTGGTGCATGGCCACATTTATCAATATAATGAAGCTCAGAATTTTGCAATAATTTTTTAAATTCTTCCGCGACCATGGGCGGCGTGATGGTATCATTTTTGCCCCAAATTAAACACACGGGAGCATTTATATTTTTTAGTTCGCTGCCCAAATTATGTTTGATAGCCGAGCGTGCTAATTGAATAATTTTTAAAGCTTTGAGGCGATTATTGGTTATTTCATATACCTCGTCTACCAGCTCTTTGCTGGCAATTTCGGGGTCGTAAAAAGTAAGTTGCGTTTTCTTTTTTACATATTCGTAATCGCCACGTTTTGGGTATGTCTCGCCCATACCGTGTTCAAACAATCCGCTACTACCCGTAAGGATAATGCTATCAATATTTTGAGGATGTTGTAAGGCGTACACCAAAGCAATATGACCGCCCAATGAATTACCCAAAATATGAAATTTTGTAAGCTTGCGAGCCTTCACAAATTTCTCTACAAACTTTGCCAAGCCCGAAACTGTAGTATCCAAATTGGTAAGATCGTATAGAGGTAGCATGGGTATAAATACCCGATGCGTTTCTTTAAAGTGATCAATCAAATCTCGAAAATTGCTGAGTGCGCCAAATAGCCCATGAAGCAAAACCAAGTCTTCACCTTTGCCCTCTTCAATGTATTTTATTTTGCCGATTTTTTTAAGTTCGTAATCCATAGAAATATGTGTGCTAAGTTAAACGTTTGACTTTATAAATGAAAAAATAACTTCACATAAGTGTGGCTAAAATTTTTGAGCCACGCCCATGCTAAAAAGTGCAAAGTCATATTTGATTGGGTCAGCGGCATCAAACAGACGGAGATGTTCGGTGAGTTTTACGGTTTCTTTCCAATTGGATTTTTTATTCTCCATAAGTCCTAAACTATAAGCCACGCGGCACACGTGAACATCTAGCGGAATCATCAAATCTTTCGGCTGTAAGATTTTCCATAATCCAAAATCGACTGCCTGTGCATCTTGCCGCACCATCCATCGCAGGTACATATTTATTCTTTTACATGCTGAATTTTTAGCAGGTGTAGAAATATGTTTTTCAGTGCGTTTTAAATGCGGAAAAGAAAACACATAATTATAAAAGTTGCCTAAGTGATTTTCTTGATTAATGCTGTCGTCAGGCTGTGCTTGTCGAAGCCCTTGCCCTTTCCTAACAATGCTGCTAGGCAAGTTTCTCACGGAGATTTTATCAACTAAAAAAGCACGCTCCAAACTTTCAAACTTTTTATAATGTTGATGCAAAAATTCAATCAAAAACAAAATATCCCCGTCCATAAATGTGCGATGTTTAAAGCCGAGGATAGATGTTAAATCTTTTGGTTTGTGATTTTTTATAAAATCATAAGGCGCATTTTCCATGCGCGCCATCAGATCATTGGCCTTATTAATAATGGTCGTACGATTGCCCCAAGCAAAAAGCGCAGCAAATAATCCGCTAATTTCTATATCTTGTTTTATCGAAAAACGATGGGGAATAGAGATTGGATCATGCTCTATAAAAGAAGGTCGATTATAAAAATCAACTTTTTTATCTAAATATAATTTGAGTTCTTTGTGAGTCATTTATTTAAAAATACTAAATACTCAATACTGCAAAAGCTTGCTCCAAATCCTCAATCAAATCTTGAGCATCTTCAATGCCTACAGAAAGCCGAATCAAGGAATCTTTTAAACCATTTGCAATGCGCTCTTCGCGCGGGATTGATGCGTGCGTCATCGTGGCGGGGTGACCGATTAAACTTTCTACACCGCCTAGGCTTTCG
>JBBSPP010000533.1:0-2241 GCA_038258625.1 Chitinophagales bacterium | reverse complement strand
AATGCCCCGCTAGCTTTTCGTCCGCGACGACTTTGCCAAAAAAGCCGTTTCGATAGATGAATAAATTATGTACAGCAGCATAAGCCCGAGGATGTCGCCAATTTTTATATCGGCTTTATTAACCACAATATAAATAAGTCCAATGACGAGCGCTAAGAAAAATTTTAGAAATGTACCGCCAAGCACGCCGCGCATAAATTGCGAATTATTGGAACTTTGCGTATAGCGGCTACTGATAAAGTAGGATAAAAATGAAAGTACAAAAACAATCAAATTGCCACCCAACAATACATTGCGTGTAATTGCTTCCATATTACCGGCAAAATAAATAATTACCGTCAGGCTAAGTAGCACGGCTATCATTAATATATAAAATCTACTTTTCATATCATTTCGAGCAAAGCGAGAAACCTGACTGCCGGCAGGTCTCACCAATTGTTATTTGTTATTCATTATTACTGGTATCTCGCAGTACCTGATAAAACACGCCTGCCAGCGCAATCAGCGGCATCAAAAGTAAGAAAACCGGATACCGCCACCCAATAAATTTATCTATATGATAGCCAATAAAAAAAGCCACACCCAGTGCGGCTAATATTTGGAACGCCATGCCAGCGTATTTCTGCCAACTATTATTTTTGCTGGCCATTACTATTACTGCTTACGCTGCTGCTTGTTACACTTACACCCGCACTACCCGTTGCTGCGGCTACTGGCGTAGGTGTGGCTTTGCGTTCGCTACTTTGTGGCACGGTGGCGGCACTACCCATGGAGCAGTTTCCGTTAAATTGGGTACCGCTTTCCATTACTAATTTCCCGGTTTGTATATCACCTTCAATGCGCGCGCTCGATTTTAGAAAAAGGATATCCGCAATTTTTAATTTACCATTTACGCGGCCCGATATTTCGGCGTGTTGACATAATACATCACCTTCTACGGTGCCGCCGCTACCTATTACTACCTTGCCTTTTGATGTTAGCGTTCCTTTTATAAGGCCATCTATTTGTATGTTACCTTCTATTTTTACATTGCCGTCTATCTGCGTGCCTTGTGCAATGGTGGTTGTATTGCTAGCGCGGCTAGGCGCAGGGCTAGGTGTGGGTGCAGATGGCGCAGTTGGCATAGGGCGTTCTGGCGCGGTGGGTGTAGGTTGTGGTTCTCTATTGCTTGAAAAAATTGACATAATTATTTGAATTTCGGCCAAATATAATAATTACAATCTTTTTAAAAAGTGGTTGTGAATAAATTAATGCTAAAGTGCAGATATTGCTTCTTTGCATTTTGAATTAATTATTCTTAATTCCAGGAGAAAAAGCGCAGTCATAGATTTAGCTATTGCGAGCATTTCGTACACAGAAGTTGGGAAAAGGAAACAAGATATTTGAATTACTTATTTCTACTTTGGTATCAGCGATAAGTAATTATGGTATCGCGTTTCTTAGGTTTTTCGGGGACGGGTGCTTCGCTAATTTCTGCAACTTTTTCAAGATCGTTTTTTGATTTTTTTGCATCAATTATTTTTGTGCTATCCACGGGCATTTTACCTATTATGCGTTCTTTGCCAGCATCGGTTTCTATCATTTTTTCATTGGCATTATCAGCACTACTTAGTTGTGCTGTGCTCAGCATTACCGTATCATGCAGAATATCTTCGCGGCCCGTGGCTACCGCAAATAAATTTTCCATTTTTTGTTTTGTATTTTTTTGGTAGCTTTCTAATTCATCTATTTGGGTTTCTAATGCAATTATTTTTTGGCGGCTCTCGTCTGTTTCGTAGCCTGGTATATAATATTTTATAGGCGTAAAAAGAAACAGTAAGCTCACCACAAAAAAAGACAGCACCAAAAATGTAGAAAGCAAAAAATAAACGCTCTTTTTGGTGAGGCCCAAGTGCAGCATTTCTTCACCATTCACCGCATTGCGGATGTACAAATTATAAGGCGTATTAATGCGCCTGAAAAAATTTCGGAGAATGTGCCTTTTGCCTACACCGCTTATTTTTTTCATTGGTGCTAAGGTATTATTTTTTGAGTAAAAAAATGTTTTGTATCCGAAATCCAATGAAACAATTAGTGAAAAAGGAATCACGAAGTTGGTAGTCGCATATTTGCCGCGTCGTTTTATTCTATTATTATGTTTTCTATAACGTAAAAATCTAATAGTTTTGTGAGCCAAGCATTTATTTATACTTTGGTAAAATTAAGGCGCGCCGCGCTATTCATATTATTTATTATTCTTTT
>JBBSPP010000532.1:0-2244 GCA_038258625.1 Chitinophagales bacterium | reverse complement strand
GAGTGCGCCTTCTGGATTTCATGTTTTGCAAGAACTTGGTAACCGGCCTAACAGTGGCTTTGGGCAATTTTCAAATGGTATAAATTGCTTGGCTGTGAATAGCGATTATTTATTTTACTATGACGGTAAAAATCTTAAAGTTTTTAATAAAGCTACTGGAGCTAATGTAGGAAATTCATTGAGCAACAATCTACAAGCCAAATATCAATACGGTATTTATGCAAATAATTGCAATGAAGTATATATAGGACGGGATAATGGCATGATACACAAAATGTTTTTCGATGGCACTAATTTTATTTTGCAAGATAGCTTGTCAATTACAGGTTATCCTAACGGTAGTATTTATGATATTGTTTTTAATCCAATTGTGAATCAGCTCATGGTAAGTGGCGAAGGATTTGTGGCTAGCCTCAACTTGCAATCAACTTGTACGCAAAGTTCGGGTGGTAATTTATTATTGACCTACACATTGTACTGCCCCGATTCTGCCACTGTTACAGTTACAAATTCAAACCCTACTGATGCTTATACATTTGTATGGTACGATTCTACTACGCTCACGCAACTTGCCAATATTTCTTTGCCCAGTGGCGTTTCAATACATGGTTTGGGCGGCCTTATTGCTGGCAATAATATTAATGTAAACGCAATAAAAGCATCGGCTTGCCAATTTATAAATAGTGATACAAGTTTTATAATGAATTGCGCGGCAGATACTACGCTTTACCGCATCACCTGCCCTGGCGATACAATTCATATTGGTACAAAAATAATTTCGGCCCCTGGTACATATGCGGACACTTTTACGAATGTCCTAAATTTTGATAGTTTGGTATTTACTATATATACCCATTACCCTATTTATAATCAAACCGCCAATGCAACTATTTGCCAAGGCCAAACTTATACATTACTTAATAATATGGTTGTTTCTGAGCCAGGAGTTTATGTAGATACCTTTCAGACCATACACGGTTGCGATTCAGTAATTAATACCGTGCTAAAAGTTACTCCAGCCACGCCCACTAATATTACTGTTTCGATATGCGCTACAGATTTCTATACCTTGCCCAATAATACAACCACGAACATTGCGGGAATTTATGCAGATACATTGTCAACGATGGCTGGATGCGATAGCATAATTATAGTTGATTTGAAAGTTGTAGAGCAACAAAAGTTGGATTTGGGTGCAGACACAATCGTGTGTCCTGGTCGGCCCATTTTGCTCAACGCCGAACTTTTGGGCGCAAGTTCCTACACGTGGCATGATTTTTCTACCGAAAAAACTTATCTAGTAAAACAGGCCGGAACAATTTATGTGCGAGTAGACTTATCGCTCTGCCAGCCAGCCAACGATACGATTACCATTACTGAATGCAGTTGCAACTTTTTTATTCCAAATGCTTTTACGCCAAACAGCGATACTAAAAATGACATTTTTACGCCTTATTTAAAATGCAATTTGGCAATAAAAGATTATCAACTAAGCATCTTTAATCGGTGGGGTCAAAAAATATTTTTCACCACCAATCCTGAAAATGGCTGGGATGGAAGCCTTAACGGAGAACCACAACCCACCGGATCCTATTTCTACACGGTATTATTTACAAATCCCAGCACGGGCAACAAGGATTTTTACAGAGGTGATGTTAGTTTGATAAGATAGGATTTTGGAAGAGATTCAAGTTGTAATCGAGAAAACAAAAATCCGAAATCTAAGCCACCTTCAAATAAGCCAACTTCGATTTTTCAATATGCTCTTTGGCGTATTGTTCATCAATAATTAATTTCTTTTTACCCTTCCGGCTTGGAATATCGAACATCGCATCGGTCATTATAACTTCGCAGATACTGCGCAGGCCACGCCCGCCAAGTTTGAAATCAATCGCTTTTTGTACAATATAATCAATACCATCCTCAGTAAATTCGATGGTGGCATTTTCGTACTCCATCAGTTTTTGGTATTGTTTTACTAGCGCATTTCGAGGTTCCGTTAAAATACGTTTCAGTGCAGATTTATCTAACGGCATCAAATAAGTTACCACGGGCAACCGCCCAAGCAATTCAGGTATCAAGCCAAAAGTTCGTAAATCCTGCGCATTTACATGCTGTATTAATTCACTTTCTTTAATCTCGTTGCTCTCGCTATTCTTAAAGCCAATGGTTGCAGTTTGCACTCGGCGACCAATTACTTTATCAATCCCTTCGAACGCACCACCGCAGATAAATAAAATATTC
>JBBSPP010000531.1:0-2248 GCA_038258625.1 Chitinophagales bacterium | reverse complement strand
CGCCCAATTCGTTCGGGCCCAAATGCTCTACAAAAATAAAGAACACCTCCCACGAACCTATGCCCAAAAAAAACTGGACCATCAACGGACTAGATACAACAAAAAACTCTTTGAGTTTTGCCCAACCAACTTTTGCCCACAGCGAAATTTGAAATTGTCGAAAAAATTTGTTGTAAAAAATAATGCCGAACACCACTACAAAAAAAGCAAGCTCGGCCACTACCGATGCAATGGCCGCACCCGCCACGCCCATTTCGGGGAAACCTAAATTGCCAAAAATCAACATATAATCAAGCGCAATAGTAATGAGCGTTTCGGCTAATGTACCGTAGAGCATGTACTTGGTTTTGTCGGTAGCAATAAAAAGCATATTGCCCAAATGCGCCATAAATAAAAACGGCAAACCCCAAATACGGATCGCGATAAAATTTTGCGCCAGAGATTGTACCAATAAATTTTGCAGGCTAAAAGCAAAAAAATAATCGGAAAAAATAAGGGATGCCAACAATAAAAAAACCGTAAGACCCAGCCCCAACTGAAAGCCCGCACGAAAAATAAATCCCACTCCCTTGGCATCATTCGCGCCAGCCTTGCGGCTCATGAGCATTAGTATGCCACTGGCCAGCCCAAACGTGATCATTACAAATGTGAAATAATAAATGCCCGCCACACCCGCCACCGCAAGAGCTTCTTGCCCGTGCACCACACCATCACTCGAAAAATAATTGCCCAGAAAAATAGTATTGGTAAGAATACTCAACTGCGGAATCATGATGGCCACAGACATGGGCAGTGCCACACGCAGTATTTTTCTATACGAATTGCTGGTTTTTAAATCGTTTTGCACAACTACCGCAATACTAAATCTTATAATTGAACTAAATAAATTATTATTGTAACGAAATAAAAAACAGTTGAAGAATACGCTTTCTATAAATAACGATAAATTTTTTATGCAAAATGACAAACCTTATGACGCGTTCGTATGGCTTGGAAAAAATTTTGTAGAACTGGCCGTTACCAATTTGGAACATAGCAAAGTAGAGGCCATAAAAATATATGGAAAAGAAACTGGGAATATTACCCGCAATGAAGCTTTGGATGTTTTTGCCCTCCGCGAAATAGCTAAAGCGCAGCAAGTATTTGTAGGATTGGAAAGTGATAAATTCACCCTGCTACCCAATGAACTTTTTGACTCCGCCGAAAACCGAAATTATTTGAGCACGCTATTTCAATTGACCAATAATGAAATTTGCGCCTCGCAAAAAGTAGTGCCCAATAATTGTCATTCAATTTTTAGCCTAAAAAAAGGCACCGATGAATTAATAAAAAAGAATTTAAAAACCACCACTATTTTACATGCGCCAACTTCGCTTTTAATAGCGTATCAACAAATGTTACCACCCGTCAAAAAACTGGTTGGCTTTGTGCGGCTCAATGAAAAAGAAATTTTTATTACAATATATGCTGACAAAAAACTCCAACTTCACCAATCATACGAGATAGAAAATATTGAGGACGCGCTGTATTATTATATGAATGCACACAACGTATTGGGGCTGGATATTAAAAATTCCATTACATCAATCCACGGTAGCCATCATGATATTGATACGTTCAAAAATATTTTGTCGCAAAATATACTAACGGCAAAATATGTGGCACGCCTCCCTACCCTGCAATATGCCGACGAAACTTTTAACCAACCGGCTCATTCATTTTTTAATCTTTTTGCCCTCATACTATGCGCATCATAAGTGGCACCCTGGGCGGACGACGCGTGAAACCGCCAACGAATATGCCGCATACCCGCCCCACAACCGACATTGCCAAGGAAGGACTGTTCAATACCTTGCAGCACCTCATCGATTTCGAGGGTATCAAAACGCTTGATTTGTTTGGCGGTACAGGTTGTATTTCCTACGAATTATTTTCGCGCGGCGCGGCAGATCTTACCCTTATTGAAAAAGACAAAAAGATGGCTGACTTTATAAAGAATAATTTGGAAACATTTAAAATAGAGAATGCAACCGTTATTATGCACGATGTGTTTAAGTATATGAAAAGCTGTACGCAGCAATATGATTTTATTTTTGCTGGTCCGCCTTATGCGTTGCAAACCATCGATGATATTCCTGATTTGATTTTTGAAAAAAAACTATTGGCAGAAAACGGCATTTTTGTATTGGAACATACCCCGCGCAATAATTACGAAAAGCACCCAAATCTTTTTAAAGAAAAAAATTAT
>JBBSPP010000530.1:0-2259 GCA_038258625.1 Chitinophagales bacterium | reverse complement strand
GTACCTCATCAATAATATATACTTTGTACTTGCCGCCCTGCGGTGCGTAGCGCACTTGCTCGTTTAGTTCGCGTACATCGTCCACACTATTATTACTAGCGGCATCCAATTCGTAAATAGCAAAGGATGTATTTTCATTAAATGATGTACATGAAGCACAGGTGCCACACGCTTCCAAATTTTCGGTTGGGCTGAGGCAGTTTACGGCCTTTGCCAGTATGCGCGCGCAACTCGTTTTGCCAATGCCACGGGGCCCAGTAAAAAGATAAGAATGCGCAATATGATTTGTACGAATTGCATTTTGCAGCGTGGTGGTAATATGCTCCTGACCCACCACCTCGGCAAAGGTTTGTGGGCGATATTTACGAGCAGAAACTATGTATTCGTTGGCCATTTTTATAGAGCATCAAATATAGGAATTAAGAATTATGATTGCGGGATGATGATTGCGCAATTTGAAGAATATTTACATGTTTAAGTTTTTTAGACTAAAAAAATTCCTCCCTCGGAGTAAAATATTTGTCTTCTGTTTTTTTTCGATGGAAAAAAAATTAAAGGAGAACAACTACTCCACCAACCGACCCAAATGCAAAATCCTAGAACCTGTTGGGCTAACTGGATTCACATTTTTGCCTATAACAATACCCCGCTCTGGCGAGTAATATTTTTTTATTTCGTTACCAAACACATCGCGAAGCGAAGCTATATGCTCGTCTTTTTCTACAATTTGTAGTAGCGCGGCGTGTACGTGTAGCAAGCCGCCTTTGTCAGTATATAGCCATTGCGATGACGAACATTCTTTGGTGTTGCTGTCATCAATTTCGGGTGCATCGGGGATCATTTTCAAATGAGAAAGCACATTATGTATGCCCGCCAGCCCACTTTTAATCATTTTTTTCTGAAACAAATTTGGGTTGCCTACTTCAATAGTTATGGCTGGTATATTCAAATCTTCGGCTGCACTGCGCACTGTACCATCGCCCGGCGGGGCGTTCAAAATTACTTCGGCATTCTGAAGCCGAGCCAATGTTTTGGTACTGGACTTATTCATATCACTTCTTATATAATAAGAGTTCACCCTGCCGAAACTTGCCGTGTGCAAATCCAACAAATAATCAAAATGACTTAGTATCCCTGCTTTAAAACGGTATGCATAAATTTCTGATACATTGCCATTTACCTTGCCCGGCATAATTCGATTCATATCACTCCCTTCTTGAAAATATCGTTCCTGACTAATGTATGATGGAATGTTTACAACTGGCACGCCAATCACAGTGCCCTGCATCGTTTCTACATCAAGGTCGTTTAAAAATAATCGTTGAATAACCGAAATTCCGTTTAGCTCATTTCCGTGCACAGCAGCTGTGATACCTAATACAGGTCCATCAAATTTTCCTTTGCAAATCATCAGCGGAATTTTTATGGGCGTACCCATTGCATTTTCAGTAATGGCAAACCACAAGTTTTTCTTTTCGCCTGGCTTGATATCATCAAGGTTTAGCTTGTCTATAATTTCTATTGTGTGCATATTTTTCTATAATAAAATTTCTTTTATCAAATTAGGATCATCATTCAATGATTTAAAAAGCGACATTCTAAATCGGCCTTTGGAATTAAATAATTCTTTACACATTTTATCAATCGCTACGGTTGATAATACGGTTTGTATAAAAGTTTCTATCAATTCATCAATCCCCAATCCAAGCCGATTATAATCGCGTCGGTCCATAATCATGAGTCGGTTTGTATCGCTCGTCCATTGGTTGTTCCCCAGTTTTATAGATAGGTTGGTACCCAAAATATCCCAACTTGCGGTGCTACTTTGTAGCTCATCGGTTAGTGGTTTTAGTGCACGGCGAGAGTACATGGCAATGGGCAAAATTCCTTTTTTGGTACTGCTCACCATCATTCTAAAATCAGCCACATAAGTATGTCCTTTTCTATCGGGCATGGTGCCCACGTGGTAAAATTTTCCTTTGCTACTGCGGCTGCTCCAGTTATAATTCCCTATCAGGCTTTGTACTATAAACCGATCATAATCCAACTTTAGCTCCATAAATTCGTCTAGCTCTTGCTGATTGGTTATTGTATATACACCTTGGCCGGCATTACTGTAGGGCACTTTTATTACGGCATGACCGCCAAATTTTTGCACCCATATTGGAATTTCATTTTGTGCTACATCGAGTATTGTATCGGGGATATTTATTCTCAGTCCATCATTTTCAATTTCGGCATTGAATAAATCGTAGGCTT
>JBBSPP010000529.1:0-2261 GCA_038258625.1 Chitinophagales bacterium | reverse complement strand
GCCTGAGCGCCTGCACAAACGAAATAACTATAATAATGCCCCAAAAACTGCTGAAATGCGAATAAATAGAGGGTTACGATTAAATACAGCGAATATTTGAAAAAATTTGCATAGCTCGATAATTGTTTTTTGAAAAAAAGGCTTGAAACCCTTGCTGTATAAGGGCTATCGGAAACGAGCGGCTTCTTCGCGGCGGCGAGCAACTCCTTCGCGGTGGCGATAGACTATTGCCCGACAGCGAGCGACCCTTGCCCGATATCGAGTGACTATTGCCCGATACCGAGCGACTGTTGCCACGCACCGAGGTACTTTAGCCCGATGCCGAGCGAGCATTGCCATAGCGCGAACGACTATTGCCGCACCGCGCGCTAGTATTGCCATAGCCCGAGATACCTCTGCCCGGTAGCGCGGCACTATTGCGCGGTGTTTTCTAGAGAAAAAAAAACCTATAAGAGTTTTCAAATCTTATAGGTTATAATTTATTATTAAAAAAAAGGCAGCGACTAATCGTCCAACTTCAGCACGGCTAAAAACGCCTCTTGGGGAATTTCTACATTGCCTATTTGGCGCATCCGTTTCTTACCTTCTTTTTGTTTATCCAAAAGCTTGCGTTTGCGCGATATATCGCCTCCATAACATTTGGCGGTTACATCTTTTCGCATGGCGCTGATGTTGGCACGGGCTAGGATTTTCGCTCCAATGGCAGCCTGTATGGCTATCAAAAATTGCTGGCGCGGCAACAGTTCTTTTAGCTTGTCGCAAAGTTTACGGCCAAAATCTTGCGCTCGGTCGCGGTGAATTAATGCACTGAGGGCATCCACTTTTTCGGCATTTAGCAAAATATCCATTTTTACTATATCACTATCCCGATAGCCAATGGGCGTATAATCAAACGATGCGTAGCCGCGCGTTTGGCTTTTAAGTTTGTCATAAAAATCAAAAACGATTTCGGTCAATGGGAGTTCAAATATGAGTTCTACCCGCGTCTCGCTGATATAATTTTGATGCAAAATGACGCCGCGCTTGCCAATGCAGAGGTTCATTATATTGCCAATATAATCAGGCTTGGTAATGATTTGCCCTTTTATATAGGGCTCTTCAATCGTTTTTATGTGATTCGCTTCGGGCATTTCGCTCGGGTTATTCACCGTAATGGTATCGCCTTGTGTGGTGTGGGCTATAAAACTTACGTTGGGCACGGTGGTTATAACGGTTTGGTTATACTCACGCTCTAGCCGCTCTTGGATTATTTCCATGTGTAGCAGACCCAAAAATCCGCATCGAAACCCAAAACCCAACGCTTGAGAAGTTTCTAGCTCAAAAGTAAGGGAGGCATCATTTAATTGAAGCTTTTCCATACAATCGCGCAGCTCTTCAAAGTCATCAGTTTCTACAGGAAAAATACCGGCAAAAACCATCGGTTTTACATCTTCGTAGCCGCGCACGGCTTGGGTAGTAGGGTTGGCAGCGCTGGTAATTGTATCGCCTACTTTTACTTCTTTGGCATTTTTAATGCCCGTAATAATGTAGCCTACATCGCCAGCTTTTAGTATATTTTTTGGTTCGGGTTTAAATTTTAAAACGCCTATTTCATCGGCAAAATAATCGGCATCCATATTGAGGAATTTTATTTTTTCGCCTTTGCTAATGGTACCCCTAAAAATGCGGTAGTATATAATGATACCCCGGAAACTATTAAATACACTATCAAAAATGAGGGCTTGCAAGTTTTCATCTTCGCGGCCATTGGGCGCGGGTATACGGTTAATGATAGCATCCAAAATCTCGTCAATACCGATGCCATTTTTGGCACTGGCTAATAAAATATCTTCTACTTTACCACCTACCAATTCTATAATTTGGTCTTGCACTTCCTCTATCATGGCTCCCTCCATATCAATTTTATTTATGATAGGGATTATTTCTAGGTCATTTTCTATGGCTAAATAAAGATTAGAAATTGTTTGAGCCTGTATGCCTTGTGCGGCGTCAACCAACAGTAGCGCGCCTTCGCAGGCGGCTAGTGCACGGCTTACCTCGTAGCTAAAATCTACGTGGCCAGGCGTATCAATAAGATTGAGGGTATATTTTTCGCCATTGCGCTCGTAGTCAATTTGGATTGCGTGGCTTTTTATGGTGATGCCTTTTTCGCGTTCTAGGTCCATATCATCAAGCAATTGGTGTTTCATATCGCGCTCGCCTACGCTTTGGGTATGTTCCAACAGTCTGTCTGCCAAGGTGCTTTTACCATGGTCAATATG
>JBBSPP010000528.1:0-2263 GCA_038258625.1 Chitinophagales bacterium | reverse complement strand
TCCCTTCTAGTATAGGCATCCCTTTTGTTTTTAGCTCCTCCACAATATCGGCTGGGTACACCTCGCCCCTATCTATAATGCTGAGTATGCAAAACTCAAGCACGCCTTTTTTCATTTGGCTTTGTATGTTTTCTACATTCATGTTGTCAATTTCTGGCACAAACATAAAACAATATCCAGTACTATGCAATATAAAGTACCTTATTTTATTCATTAATAATCATTGCCCACTACTTTGCTATATGGAAACAGATTTTTCGATTATAATCTTTTACGCGCTTTTACTTTGGCTCATCATATTTTCAAGTTTTTTTAAATAAAAAAGCGCCCTAGAAAATACTAGGACGCTTTCAGTAAAAAATATATTTATGGAAACCTATTCCTTTACAATCTTAAATGTTACTTTTTGATTATCTGCCACCAGCGTTACGAAATAAACCCCCGAAGCGTATTCTTTCATATCAAAACGTTCTTCGTTGGCATCTTTTATCGTTTTGCTTTTTAATACCTGACCAGTCATAGTGGTGAGCGTTAGGTTGGCAGTATTCATTTTTTTATCAAAAATAATATTTACAACATCTTGCACTGGGTTGGGGAAAATATGCACTTGAGCGGCCAACGTATTTTTATCATTTACACTACTTACAATTATGGGTATGCATGCCGAGGTATCTTTACAATTTCCGTTTGTAAGTATTACAGCATAATTGCCATTCGTGGTAGCTGTATAGTTGGGTAATATAGCACCAGGTAACGGCGTATAGCTAGGGCAAATAACCCACTGATAGGATGTGCCGCTAATTGCTGACGAGCTTAATGTTGCACTAGATTGACTCACTGCTTTATTTTGATTAAGAATAGTGAGGTTTAGATCAACTGTACTATCACAGCCGTTGGTACCAAAAAATACATCTGAATACATACCTGAAACCGTAAGGAGATTGCCGTTAAAAAGATAGGCACCACAGCTTGTTACACTCGTCTGGGTATTTTGGCTTTGAATAATAATAAGATCAAGCGTTACATTACTATCACAGCCCGAGGCGTTTGTATAAATATCATTGTAAATGCCCGTGGTAAAATAAAAGTTTTGACCATTAAAATAAATATCACAAGCCGTAACCTGAATAGCACTAAACGAGGAGGAACCAACCGTTAAGTTGATAATAAAATTACTGTCACAACCGGCTTGGTTTAAGTAGTTCTGAACGTAAGTACCGCTTTGGGTATAGGTGTTACCGTTGAGTGTATAATTGGCATTGCACACTGTAGCACTAATATTAGTGTTGGAAGCGCTGCCAGTTAAATTTAAAGTAACAATACTATCGCAGCCAACAGCATTGGTAAACAACTGGGTGTAGCTACCATTGCCGGTATAAACTTGACTATTGAGCGTATAGGTACAGCCCGTAGCATTTATAGTGGTGATAGATGGTGTGCACTGCCCCCACTTAAAATAGTAAGCATCCAAATTTCCATTGCTCCCAATAGGCGTTACATTTTGAGTGGTTGTTTGTGGGTCAAAATCTGTAGTGGCTTCAAATAAACCTACAGAATAAATATCATAAGCTGCATTTACCGCCAAGGCAAATCCACCTTCATTATCGGCCAGAGATTTAATTTGGTTCACTTTTAAAAACCCGCCAGTCTGATCTAATTTCAGTAAAAAACCATCATACGAAAATGCTGCCGCCACTAAGTTATTAGTCGCTGAGCCAGGGTTAAAATCCACGGTATCATCAAAATAACCTGTTGCACAGATGAAACCTAAATTATCAACCGCAATACTCGTAATTCGTTCTTCAGAAGCGCCAGCTAGTTGTTTTGCCCAAACAAAGTTTCCTGCACTATTCAGTTTCATAATGTAGGCATCGGTATTAAATTGGCCCTGGGCAGTAAGATCAAAAGATGCCATGCCAGGGTCAAAATCAACTTTATCGGTAAACGTGCCGGTGAGAATGACGGCATTATTATTATCAATGGCCATATCAATAAGCTCTTCGTAATCTTTGCCACCAAAGGTTTTTGCCCAAATGTAATCTCCAGTGCTATTCAATTTTACAGCAAATGCATCGGTGGTAAAACTACCGGGCATGTTGGATGATTTTTTTATCACGCCCACACCAGGATCAAAATCCGTAGTATCGACAAACGTACCCGATACAATAATATTATTAGCGGCATCCGTTTTTACACGCTGTATGGTTGAATTTTCATTCGATAAAAATGTTTTTACCCAATTAAAATTACCTGCACTGCTCAG
>JBBSPP010000527.1:0-2264 GCA_038258625.1 Chitinophagales bacterium | reverse complement strand
CGATGAGCCAAGCGAGCAAAAACACCTGGACCACAAAAAGTTTATACCCAGTATGGCCCCCCAAAAAGAAGCCGTAGTAAAAGCCACGCACACCACAATTATCACCCCCGAACAGTGGCGCTGGATAGCCGAGGGTGTAACCGATAGTATCCCCTTCAGCGCCGAAAGATATTATATTACAGTATTCAGCAGTTTGCCCTCACACTCCGAAGTATTCAATTACCGCGCCGAGTTGGGCGCGCTGCGCAATCACCTCATAGAGCAGCACGGCGCACTCGATATTTACTATAACTCATACCGCTTGCATCACGATACCGAAATGAAATTCTTCGTGCTAAGTTTTCCTGACTTGCAATATTTATTGGTTGGTCATAATATTCGATCTGAAGGAAGTGGAAGAGACCTGATGGATAATCAAGGCAACCCCAATCGAATAGAAGCAAACAATAATCTTCAGTTCGGTCGCCTCACTCTTTATTTCCCTGCTGAGAGTTTCGGCAAAAGAAATGAGCGTTGGGAGTATCAGCTAAAGGATATTATCACCGACTTTCAAATACCTATAGAAAAGCCCAAGCCTAGCATCAGCATGGTCGTCACCCTTGGTAATTCCTTCTCATTAAAAAGCTTCCCCGTTAAAGACGATTTTGAAATCCGTGACCTAGACCTCCACTACGGCAACGGGTTCGAAAAGTTTCATACGTCTTTGATTGGCAAATTACAGTCACAAAAAAAAGGATTGATATTACTGCACGGCGCGCCGGGTACAGGCAAAACATTTTACATCCGCCACCTATTGCGCTATATGGCCAAGAGCAATAAAGTAGTCATCTATATGCCGCCCAATATGGTGGACCATCTTATTGAACCAACCTTTATGACATTTATAAGCAACACCATGAGTAGCTACGCCAACGGTGGCAAAAGTTGCGTATTACTCATAGAAGATGCCGAACCATTATTAGCCATGCGCGAAAGTACAGGCCGCGTGCAAGCCATTACCAATCTCCTCAACATGACCGACGGCCTGCTGAATGATTTATTGAACATTCAAATTATCTGCACCTTTAATGTTGAATTAAAAAAACTTGATGCTGCCTTGCTTCGCCCTGGCAGGTTGGTGGCGCGCAAAGAGTTTGGCTTACTACCAGCTTTTGAAGCAAATATTTTAGCCAATCAATTGGGTATAAAATATGTTTTTGAAGACGAGGTAACACTCTCCGAAATTTATGCGAAGCTTGATGAGCAGGATACGCTGTTGCATGAGAATGATTAAGTAGGAAGGAACTATATTAAATAAATTTCAGTTTATTAGGTGTGAAAAATCTTCAAATCCTACTTCATCATTACGCTGGTACCTACGGATTTTTTTATGCCTGTTGATGTGCAGTAAATGTAGCAACTTCCTACAGTTCCACCTTCACCCCAACCATTACCCGCTGATCCACTTTTGAGATCGTTTCATACGCTGGGCGGCTATTGTAAAAATAATAATATAGCAAGCTTAGATTAATGTGCCGATACACTTTTACCGAAAATTCAGTTTGGCTCCAAGCTATAAAATTTCCAAAGTCCGTAATTTGAGGTTGGTAAAAAGTTACATGTTTGATGCTGATATTTTCTGTGAGTTTTATTTTTATTTTTGGACGGATGGATAATCGCCAAATAGTTTCGTTGGTACGTGGTGTAACCTTACTTTCTGTGGGTGGGCTGTAATCCGTGTAGTCTAGCAATACTCCCGCGCTCAACGACCAGTCCTGCTCATCGTTGTAAATAAATCGATACTTTAAGCCCGTGCCTGCATTTAGCCGTGCATCAAAACCCTTATAAATATTGTGCAAAAAAGTAGCATTCATCCAAGGCGATAATCGTTGGTACGGTCTATAATCATAATATGCGCTGGCTAAATGTTCGAGCAAATATTTAGTGTCATCTTGCTCGCCATACAGAAAAAGATAGGATAGTGAAAACTCCTGCGCGCTATCCTTTTTTTCAATTTCATTATTGGTGAGGACATCCAGTTTTTTAATATTGCCAGAGTAGTAGGCAAGGCTATTGGTAGAAGAAAATTTCCAAGGAGATTTTTTTGGTTGCGCGCTGGTCGTAATTAAAAAAAATAAAGAAAGGAGAAAAAGAAGTATCGGTTTCATAAGATATGTAAACCGCTAAAATAATATAATGCCTATGGATACAAAAGCGATGTGCCTTAATTTTCTAAAACCACTTATTACTCCGGTTATCAAACACCCGCAGGCTAAACTTTAGCT
>JBBSPP010000526.1:0-2275 GCA_038258625.1 Chitinophagales bacterium | reverse complement strand
GAAAAGAAGATAGCACCGAGATTCTTTACATTGCCAACCCCGCTACTCATGAACCACAAATTTTTGTGGGTTTAGAGCAGTTTAATAATTTATTAGAAACGCAAGGCGAAGAAAAAACGAAACGCTTTCCGAAGATTAATTGGGTTGACGCGTCGTCATTTTATTTTCATAAAAATGATAATACATATTTGTTCAGCAAAAAATTCGTGAATTATTCTATTCAAAAATTATGGAGCTTACCAAAAGAAAGCAACATCACAGCTGAGGCAGAAAACAGTCCGCAATTAGCGTTTGTAAAAGATAATAATTTGCAGATTGCCACAACGGCTGGCAACATAAATATCACCACCGATGGCACAGAAAATATTGTGTATGGTCAAGCAGTTCATCGGAATGAGTTTGGAATAAATGGAGGAAGTTTTTGGAGTCCAAAATCGAACTTTTTAGCTTTTTATAGAATGGACCAAAGCATGGTGAAAGATTATCCTATCGTACAATGGGAAGAAGTGCCAGCTGCGGTAAAAAACATAAAATACCCGATGGCAGGCGGCACATCGCATGAGGTAAAGCTGGGCATTTTTGATGTTAAAAATAAAGCCACGCAGTACATAAATGTAACGGGCCCAAAGGATCAATACCTTACGTCGGTAAGTTGGAGCCCGGATGAAAAGTTTATTTACATTGGCATCCTCAATCGCGCACAAAATCACCTGGATTTTAATAAATATGATGTGGCTACTGGGCAATTTGTAAAAACAATTTTTACTGATACCAATGAAAAATATGTAGAGCCACAACATCCGCTATGGTTTTATAATGATAAGCCGGGTGAGTTTATTTGGCTTAGTCAGCGAGATGGTTTTATGCATGCGTATCTGTATAAAGATGATGTACTTAGCAAACAACTCACGCAGGGTGATTGGATTGTGAATGATATTGTGGGTTATTATAAAGAAGTTGATGAAGTCATTTTTACTGGTACAAAAGACGATGCAATGCAACAAAATATTTATGGCGTAACGGTGAGCAATGGAAACATTCGGAAAATTACCACGCCTGGTGGTTGGCATAATGCGCAGCTTAGCAAAAGTGGGCAGCATTTAATTGATGACTATAGCAACTACAACACACCAAAAGTTATAGACGTAGTAAACGTTGGTAATCCTAAAATGCAGAAGCGATTGCTAACGGCTACGAACACCTTAGAAGATTACGAAACCGCGAAAGTGAAATTAGTAAAATTGCGCGTAGAAAATAATATTGTACTGAACGGAAAATTAATCTACCCAAGCAATTTTGATTCTTCCAAAACATACCCGGCCATCGTTTACACGTACAATGGCCCGCACGTACAATTGGTGCGCGATGCATTTCCGTATTCGGGTAATCTTTGGTATGATGTAATGGCGAGTAAGGGCTATTTTATTTTTGTACTTGATGGTCGTGGTAGTAGCAACCGAGGTTTTGACTTTGAAAGCGCTACCCACAAAAAATTGGGTGAAGTAGAAATGCGCGATCAACTAAAAGGCGTGGAATTTTTAACCTCACTACCTTTTATAGATAGTAAAAGATTGGGCATTCATGGTTGGAGTTTTGGTGGGTATATGACCACATCTTTAATGACAAAATATCCAGATGTTTTTGCCTGCGGTGTAGCCGGTGGCCCAGTAATGGATTGGGCATTGTATGAAATCATGTACACCGAGCGCTACATGGCCAACCCCGAAACCAACAAAGAAAACTACGATAAAACTCGTCTGTGGGATAAAGCCAAAGACCTAAAAAACCCACTCCTAATCATCCACGGCGCACAAGACGATGTAGTGGTGTGGCAACACAGCATGAAGTTTATTCGTAATGCTGTAAAAAATAATCAGCCTGTTGATTATTTTGTATATCCCAGCCACCCACATAATGTACGCGGTGCAGACCGTGAACATCTGATGCAAAAGATTTCGGATTATTTTGATTTGTATTTGAAGCCATAAGAGAAGGAGTAAGAAAATACAAGAATAATTTTCGAAAAGTTCTCCTTTATCTTTCACTAAAAATACCCAAAATACTCTTTAGAGTACTGCGCATATTCAATTTTAATTTCATCGCCTAGCTGCCATTTTTCATAGTCGGTTGAGCTTACTTCTATGGTGTATTTATTTTTGCTAGCCAGGTAAAAATGATACGTATCGTTTAGCTTCATGTATTTTTTTTGAATAATGTGTGTTTGCTCAATTACTTTTTTACGTTGCGTTCTGTCACGATGATAATCTAACAATTT
>JBBSPP010000525.1:0-2281 GCA_038258625.1 Chitinophagales bacterium | reverse complement strand
ATCCCTAATCCTGGACTTTGAAATTTAAACGATATACATTTATCAACTTTAATTAGAAGCTTCTTATATGTCCATACATCTTTGGATTCTACATTACCCTCCCAGTTGTAATAATGAATATATATTTCTAGAATACCAGTTTCGGAAAATTTGAAACCATCAATATAACTGTCGTGAAAGTCTAGTTTATCTAATTCTATATTAAGATTTTTCACTTTTCGATTTTAGTTTTTCACTAACTTCAACCAAATCATAATCCAACTGCCGCTTAGAAAGGTTAGCACCCGCTACTTGTATGCGTACTTTTTGACCCATTTGATATTTGCGTTTGCTAGTTTTTCCTATGAGCATATAATTGTCTTCGTCAAAAATAAATTCTTCATCCATCTCGCGGGTCATTACTAAGCCTTCGCATAAATGGTCCAGCGTTTGGCACCAAAAACCAAAGTTGGCAACGCCGCTAATAACGGCATCAAACTCTTCGCCAATAAACTGTCGCATAAATTGTACCTGCTTGTATTTATTTCCTGTACGCTCGCATTCTGTAGCCGCACGCTCTTGCGCGCTGCAATGCACGCTTTGCTCTTCGGCTTTGTTTTGTTTGGTAAACGTTTGTTTTTGATTGGTGAGTTCGTTCCATAAAACGCGGTGCGCAATCACATCCGGATACCGACGAATAGGGGAGGTGAAGTGCGAATAATTTTCAAAGCCCAACCCATAGTGCCCAATATTATTGGTGCTGTAAATTGCTTTTGACATGGTACGAATACCGAGGGTATGCAGTATTTGATGCTCGGGAATATCCTTAGATTTGTCAATCATATTATTAAATGAGCGTGCTATGGTATGCTTATCTTTCAAATCAAACACGTAGCCAAACTTGCCCGCAAACTGTGTGAAGCGCAGCAGCTTATCCATATCGGGCGCATCGTGTATGCGGTATGGATATTCAAGATTTTTGTTTTTCTTTTTTTGTTCACCAATATACTCTGCCGTTGTTCTGTTGGCTAGCAACATCATTTCTTCAATTAGTTGGTGCGACTCTTGGCTTGTTTTTACTACAACTTCTATTGGGTCGCCATCCTCATTTAATCTGAAACGCACTTCGCTACTCAAGAAATTGATGGCATCGGCATCAAAGCGTTTTTTGCGAAAATGCTTTGAAATTTTATTCATTGACAATACTTCTTTTTTGTATTCGCCGTCCGCACCTTCTATAATTTCTTGTACATCTTCGTATGTAAAACGATGGTTGGAGTGTGTAATCGTTCGGCCTATCCAACTGTCTTTAATATTAAATTTATTATCCAAAATAAATACGGTTGAAAACGTAAATTTGTCTTCGTTTGGCCGGAGCGAACAAAGTTCATTGCTTATTTTTTCGGGTAGCATGGGCGAAACCCTGTCGGGCAAATAAACGCTCGTAGCTCTTTCATACGCTTCTTTGTCTAGTGCTGTGTCCGGCTGTACATAATGTGAAACGTCGGCTATGTGTACGCCTAGCTCAATATTGCCATCTTCCAAAATTTGATAACTGATTGCATCGTCAAAATCTTTTGCATCGAAAGGATCGATAGTAATTGTAAGGACATCGCGCATATCGCGGCGTTCTTTAAGGTCCGCTTTGGTGATTTCAAATTTCATATTCGCCGTTTCCTTCATTACTTTATCAGAGAATGAAAGGGGGAAACCTTGCTCCAACAAAATTTCTTTCATTGCCAAGTCATGTATATTTTCTCCTACAAAACTTTCCAATATTTTACCTGCGGGGTTTTTACTTTTTGCTGGCCAATCTATAATTTCTACCAGCACTCGGTCGCCCGTTTTTAAATCTTTGGGTACTTTGCTAATAAATACATCATTATTGTATTTCTGATTTTCGGGTATGGCAAATGTGAATTTCTCGCTGATGTCCAACTTGCAAATCATTTGGTGCTTAGCACGTTTTGCTACGCGCAATACTTTTCCGTACGGGCGTTTGTTGCCTTTGCCAATGCGCGAAATAACGACCTCAACAGTATCGCCAGGTAGCGCATCTTTGCTATCGCCTTTGGGTATTTTTATATCCACCGTCATTCCTTCGACTAGCACAAACGCTACGCCGTGTGGAGCAAATTCGATGAGGCCAAAAACAGAGGCGGAGAAGGCACCGTTATTACCGCCCTTGTCCATGTTGCCCTTATTCGCCTTTTTTATTTTCTTTTTATTTTTTACGGTCGCACTTGCATGGCGAGCCTTTTTTATTTTTTTTGTCATTGTGTTTTATTTATTATTTAGTACT
>JBBSPP010000524.1:0-2283 GCA_038258625.1 Chitinophagales bacterium | reverse complement strand
GTGCAATTTGCTGCGGTGGCTGCTGTGTTGGTCATTTAAAAAAGTCGTTTTCCAAATACGATAGCCATCTCCCGGGCTATTTGCCATAAAGTGACAATGCACTATTACCTGCGCCTGCGTTTCTACCTCCGTGGCTAGCTTATGGCTTACGGTGGTTTGTTTATCTATTTTTGGTTTTGTTATTATATCGGGCATGGTTTTAGTATCGTCAAAAGAAAAGTAAAAAATTGATGCTCATTTTTGATAAGAATATTTTGTCAAAATGTGTTTATAATTTTCAACGACAAATATAGCCTCTAAAAAAGCATCATCAAATTGAACGCGCAAAAGCCATCTCGAATGCTTGAATGAACACCATAAATACTTTACATTTATTTTTCCGAAGCTATGAAACAAACCATATTTAATATCCTAACATCAAATGGCCTTCAGTTTAAAAAGCTAGGCAAACGATTTGAAATACTAATTATAGCCTTGGTGATGCTTAGCATCGCTGGCATTATTATTGATTCGTATAAATTTAAAGACCCGATGATGCATAATTTTTTGCATACGGTAGAATTTATCATCGTCATTATTTTTAGCATCGAATACTTGGCCCGCCTCTGGACTGCTGACTTAAAATATCCGAAAATGGGCAAGCTGGCATCACGGCTTCGTTTTATAGTTTCGTTTGAGGGCGTTGTAGATTTGATCGCTATTTTTCCATTCTACCTACCGCTGATGTTTCGAGCAGATTTTCGCACGGTACGATTGTTGCGCGTGCTGATGCTATTGCGTATTTTAAAGCTAAAGAGATATTCGCGCCCCATGCACATGTTTATTTCTATTATACGCGACAAGAAAAAGGAGCTTGCGATTACGGGATATCTCACGGCCTTGTTGCTGCTAGTTTCGTCAATCATCATGTTTCAATTAGAGCATCACGCGCAGCCCGAAAAATTTCCTAACGTGATTGAAACTATGTATTGGGCGGTAAGTACGCTAACGGCTGTAGGCTATGGTGATGTGTATCCTGTGACTGGGCTTGGTAAAATCCTGAGTGGTTTTATTGCCTTACTCGGTATCGGTTTGGTGGCCTTGCCGACGGGTATTATAAGCTCGGGCTTTATAGATAAATTGCGACACAAAAAACACGTTTGCCCCAATTGTAAGTGTGAGTTTGATTAGGTGCTAATTTGATTTTATCATTTTACTTCCATATTCTATTTAGCAAATTATATAGTTCGCTGACGCGCGTTTTTGTGATGTTCAAATTTTTATGCGCTACAAATATTTTATGAATAGTACCGCCACCGCTATACTCTTCTTTGTACAAAGTATAATTCAATTCCTTTTCCGCATCTCTAAACTTGACCCAATTTCGTTGGCTCGCTTTTAGTTTGTCTTTATCCGCAGTGTTTAGTATTGTGAGTAGCTTTTTGTAATATTTATTTAGCAATTTATCATAATTAGCTTCTGCATTTTGTGTGGCCGATACCATACCCATGGTGGACATATCTTCCTCCATTTCTATTTGCCACAAATGCTCGGCATAAAAGGTATCTATGTAAAAATCTTTTTCTAATTGTGCCAGCCAAGCACTATGATTTTCATCAAGTAAAAAATTATTATTTAAGCTATCCACTTGTTGGTTCAGTTGATTGCGCAAGGCTGTTACTGTTTTTGTTTGTGCAAAAGCAGTTTGGCTGAGCGCAAAAAACATTGTTATAAATAAGAGTGATTTCATGGGGTAAAGATTGCTAAGTTTTTAAGTTTATCCAAATGCTAATTTGCATACCTATCCATAATTGCTTCACAACCTTTCTCAATTTGCTCAAAAACATCGTAGTAGCCATCCTCGCCGCCGTACCAAGGGTCTAATACATCCATGTTTTTACTAGGATATAATTCATTCAAAAAAAAGTCAATTTTACTTTTGTCAAACTTATCACCTGCAATAGTTTTTACATCGCGCAGTACATCATTTGCAAAAACATAAATCATATCATACTCCTCAAAATGTTTTGCTTCAAAATCCACTGAGCGTTGACCGCTGATATCGATGCCGTTTTCTTTGCATACTTTTTGTGAGCTTTTGTGCGGTGCTTGTCCAGTATGGATTCCGTTTGTGCCGGCGCTGTGCACTTGCCAGTTTAGGCCTTTTTCGTTGGCTAGTTTTTGAAGGATTCCTTCTGCCATTGGTGAGCGGCAAATATTGCCTAGGCAGGTCATTAGTATTTTCATTATGTTTTTTATTTGTTTATGCGTTGATTTGTTTAGTTGTTTGTTTGTTGATTTGTT
>JBBSPP010000523.1:0-2287 GCA_038258625.1 Chitinophagales bacterium | reverse complement strand
TGTAAATTGGTACGCGTGATACCGCAGCCTGCTACTTTTATACAAAATGATACCTTAATTTGCAAAGGCGATACGATACAAATTACTGCAAATGGACAAGGGTTGCAAGATATTTTGTGGTCACCTACTTATAATATGATACCACCAAGTGGTGATACTGAGACCGTAGTTATTTATCCAAGAGAAAATTTTGAGTATGGCATCCGATTAACTTTTGCAAGTGGAGGTTGTGTAATTGATACTTCGGTAACTATTACTGTGAGCCAAGTAAACGCTGATGCTGGTGAAGATCGTTTTGTATCTGACGGTTCTTATACCACCTTGGGTGGACCACGGCTATCTTTTGGTGATGAGTATTCGTACCTATGGTCACCTGCTACATTCTTGGATAATGCTACTGTAGCCAATCCGAGGGTGGACCCAAAGCGAACACAATTTTATGTGTTAGAAGTTACTAATGATTCCACCGGATGTGTGGCAAATGATAGTGTACGAGTTTTTAACGAGTGTACGGATATTAATTTACCCAATACTTTTAACCCCGTAAGCAATGTGCCAGAGAATAGAACATTTGGCATTCGAAATGCGCGATTGACAAAATTAAATTACTTCCGTATTGTGAATAGGTGGGGCATGGTGGTTTATGAAACCAACCGACCAGGCATACAATGGGACGGCAACTTCAAGAACATACCAGCACCATCAGGCGTTTATGTGTGGATAGTAGATGGCGAGTGCGACAATGGCCTGCGCATACAAAAACAAGGCACGGTTTTCTTGGTGCGCTAAACCATCGCGTATTACAATTTAATGAAACAGCCACTTCTGTTGGTTGTTTTTTTTTATACAAATTTTTTTAAAATATGAAATACACTTTTTTACTCCTTTTCGGTTCTTTGTTATTTTCAAATTTGCATGCACAATCTACTAGCGAGTTTGTGAAAAAGGGTTACGATGCGATTTTTGATAAAAATGAAAAATTAGCTTTATCATATTTCAAAGAAGGCATTAATCTTAACCAAAAAGATGATGATGCTTATGCTGGTGCTAGCCTTATGTATTCGCGACTTGGTAATAGACAAGCAACACTTGCCGCTAAGAAAAAATACTTTTTGGCAGCCAAAACTCATGCGGCGGTTGCCATAAAGCTAGCTCCCAACAAATCAGTAAATAACTATGCTATGGCGGCTGCGATGGGGCGCATGGCTCTTATATCAGGTTCAAAAGAAAAGGTAGCGGCAAGCCGAGATATAAAGAAGTATGCAATGCGTGCTATTCAGTACGATAAAAATAATGCGCAAGCTTGGAACGTATTGGGCAAATGGCACTTCGCAGTTTCGAATCTCAACTTTGCCGAAAAGGCCGCTGCTAATATGTTGTTTGGCGGATTACCTGATGGCGATATTGCTTCGGCGATTGAAAATTTTGAACAATCCATGAAGGTAGATCCTACCTATGTGATGAATTATTTAGATCTTGGTAAATCGTATCTTCAGGTAGGTAAAAAATCTGAAGCAAAAACAATATTTCAAAAAGGCGTTCGGCTGACAGCGGTTTATGAAGATGATGCTGCCTTTAAAAAGGAGATGCAAGAGTTATTAAACGGGTTATAGTTTTTTTTAAGAAAGGCCCCAAAATTTAAAGAAATAGCTAGCTGTTCTGATTATCATTTGTCTGCGATTTCCTATTCCGTTTAAAACAGGGCAGATTTTTTCGAGTAAATTTCAAATTCAGTTTTTATAACCTAATATTTCAATTAAAAAAAATGTACCGGCTAGGTGTTATCGTTTGCAAACATGTGTGTGACTATTATCCACCTATAATTTTTAAAAAAATAAGATAAGCAAATATCATATTTATTACAGATCATCTTAAGTTTTATTTTTTGTATGTTGGATCAATTTTAATTGTTCTGCTTTAATTTTTTCGGTAATCGATAATCAAATCAGAAGAAATAGTTGGATAAGTACAAAAAAGAATATCTCCAGCAGCGTCTAAACGGGATGAATAAAATGAATCTGATGGCGCATCATTTTTTAGCCCACTTCTATCAATTAATTGATATAATATTGACTTAGTGTAAATTGTAGAAATATTCTTAGCTGAGCAATCAAAACATGAAAACAATTAAGGGAAAATTAATATTTATTGAAAGTAGCATTAGTTGGGCCAATCGTCTGCAATGTTGAAATTTAGGCATCAAAACAATGCTCTAAAAAATTCCCTTTAAAATCTTAAAACCCCCGAAACACTTTATTATAAAGAGTTTCGAGGGTTAATTAAGCGG
>JBBSPP010000522.1:0-2295 GCA_038258625.1 Chitinophagales bacterium | reverse complement strand
CAGTATTACACTGCCGCTAGAGTCCATACGTGCGGTGCGGCCATTGCGATGCGTAAATGTATCCTCGGTAAATGGTAGGTGATAATGAATAATATTGCGTACATGGGCAATATCCAAGCCACGCGCGGCCAAATCTGTACAGACCAAAAATGGCGAACTCCCGCTCCGAAATTTAAACAAGGCAGTATCTCGCTCGCGCTGCTCCATAGCGCCGTGGTAATATACATTCTGAATATGTTTTTCCTTTAGCGAATCACTCACACGCTCAACAGATTCTCGGTGATTACAAAAAATAATACTTGACCGCGCACCGATGTAACATAGAAATTGATAGAGCGTTTCTACCTTATCCTTGTCTGGAGAAACCACTTTTTTATAATCAATACCTAGCGACTGGGTAATAAATTCTTCAAGAAAATTTATCTCAAAAGGCTCATGCATTTTTACAAACGATGGCATTCGCTCAATGGTGGTTGCAGAGCAGAGGATTTGTTTACAGCGTGGCGAATCGAGAGGTCTTTTTGATTTCAAAGAAGATAAAATAAATTCCATTTCCTCTTCAAAACCCAATTCTAAGGATTTATCAAATTCATCTAAAACTAAAGTATGAATAGTTTCAAGCTGAATATTTTCTCGGCGAATGTGGTCACACAATCTGCCCGCCGTGCCTACAATAATTGTTGGTGCGTCAATCAAATTATTTTCTTCTATTTCTCGTTTATGCCCACCATAGCAAGCCGTTAATTTTAGCCCGGTGCGCATGGTTCGAAAAACACCTTCAATCTGCTGCGCCAACTCGCGTGATGGAACAATGATTAGGGCCTGCGTTTCGCGCGGGTTATCGTGCAGCTGATTAAGAATGGCTAATAAAAAAGCAACGGTTTTTCCACTACCCGTTTTTGAATATAAAAATATATCACCCTGCTCAGCACTCACTTCTAGGGTTTGCTGTTGCATTTCATTGAGCTTATCAAATCCTAAATGGCTAGCAATTTCTTTAGCATTAAACGAAAATTTTGACATAGCGCGAAAGTACACAATCGATGCTGACTAGGGTACAAAAAAAATCAGGGCTACAATAACGTGCCCTGATTAGTAAAGTGAAGAAAAGAATGCTTGCTAAAGGTTGAAATTAATGCGAATGAGTGAAGTAGGCTTTCTCAAACTGTGCCACATAATTGCGGAGCTCACCAATAATTTTTGAGTCAGTTCCCTGCTTTGCCTTCATGGCCAGCACCGAAATATTATGTAGTATTTCAAGTTGTTGCACATAATGTTCATAAGAATGTCCGTCGGTTTTACTTACAGGTTTTACACGCTGATGCAAAAAATATTGGCTCACAATTTCTTGTATTTTTGTGGCGTGCTCCTCTTTATTCGTTACCCAACGCACTAGTTGATTGTAGTTAGGCTTTGCATCTTTTGATATATCGTTGATGTTCGTCATGGCTTTTTCAATAGTCAGGATGTGCTCGTAAATTAGCTTTATCCGCACTGAATCATCGTAAATTCCGCATGGCACTTCGCAGTGCGCGGCTACATTTTTTGAAGCGAAAGAAAATCCTAGAAGGCAAATGGTGGCAATTAATATATTTTTCATAAAAGCAAAGTTAGGTTTTGAGAACAACATTTCCGTGATTGATTCTGTTCATAATTTCTACCTTACTACACAACCACTATTGTTTAAAAAAAACATTTTTTACATACCGTTTTTCTGCTGTTGATGAACATTAAAAAGATAGCCAAAATTAAATCCCAAAATATCATTACTCCGCAGGATAAACTCAGGATTGTTTGACCGATTGTACCGACCAATATTGGCATACATATTATATGTAAAACCTTTGGGGTGCTGCCATCCTAATTTTAAATTCAACGCTAAGGAAAAAGCACCAATAAAATCTGTTGGTCTGTCGCCAATAAATATTGGTTCTACACCATTTGCCGTAGTGCCAGTACCCTTAAAGCTATATTGAATATTTGGACCTGCTCCGATAAAAAATAATGCCCCACGGCCGCGGTTTAAAGTGTATAAACAATTTAACGGCACCTCCACATCGTACAACGATATGCCACTGCTATTTATCAGCGTAAACCATTTATAATATATAGATGGCCTAAAAGCAAATTGATTGCTGACCTGCACATGCGCCGTGCTACCTACATGAAATGCCACGCCCATATTTACCTGCGAAAGATTTTGACTGCGAAATGCCGCACGCCGATACGTTAATGAGCTTATTGAAAACCCTGTTTCGATACCTACCGCAGTGCTAATTTCTTGGGCAAAACTAT
>JBBSPP010000521.1:0-2320 GCA_038258625.1 Chitinophagales bacterium | reverse complement strand
TATTATAGCATGTGGCCCATTAGCATAAAACAAAATATAATCAGCGGCATCAAATTTACCGTCGCCACTGCCTATTACATCAACAGGATTTTCTACCAAATCATCAGGCGGTAATACACTATTATCTTCGGGTAGCATTTCGCCGCCATTGCCATACAATCTTATAGTGGCAGGATTTAGAGTGGCCATATTCAAGCCCAAATTATCTTTCAGAAAATTATAATCAATTTTGTACATCCCCTGCGCAGCTACTGCTATTTTGTACCAAGTACCTGTTGCCAATACCGAGTGAGTAGCATATACCCGGTTACCCAACGTTTTATTTGCTGGTTGGTTTTGCTCCTTTACATCTAGCTCATACCCCACTATTTTTTTTATGGTACCGTTTGCTTCTTTAATATATTGGGGTATAAAAGCAAATGCTACGGGCTGTTTTCTTTCAATACTCACAAGGGTTTTTACGTTCAACGAGGTGGGAATTTGCGCTTTGGTAATGCCTAGGTTTACCGTTTCATAACGCACATTGCGCAGGGTAATTAGGGGCTGGGTAGGTGATGCAATTTTAATTTTTTCTACTTTGTATATTTCTTGTTCAATAACATTCGCGGGTTGCTTGGTTACTGGTGTTTCAGTATTGGGCTTTTGTGTGGGTTGTAAAGTATTATTTTTTTCAAATTGCGCCACAGCTTTTAGCCCAAAACCCACTGTAAATAAAGAAAGTAAAAAAACGCCAGCGGCTAATCTAAATTGCATGTTATCAAATTTAAGGAAGTGAATGTTTATAAAACGTTTAACGGAGGCTAAAGTGAAAAATATTACCTACCACTGACGAAGAATGATGGTTTTTATTGTGATGATCGGGTGGTTTATTTTAAAAATTTATAACCCATCTGCCAACCATTTAACATAACCTTTCGTCTTACAAAAAAAACGATCCCCAGTGAAAAACACATTTACAATTTTAGCCGCAATAATTTTTTATTCATTTACGGCTAGTGCTACTACTTATACTTTCTCAAGAGGAATGACAAACGGTTATTGGACGTGCCCATCATGTTGGAGTCCTTCTTATCCTGGCACAACAATATCATTAGGTGATACTATTCTAGTAAGTGGTACAAATTCCATCGTATTTGATTCTACATCTATTATTAATATGAATGGTACAATGATTTTCGATACTCAACCATGGGCGCAAAGCCTAATTTATGGCGGTAAATTGATAATAGGAAATACCGGAAAAATTTTCAATAACGGCAGGTTTATTATATGTTTTGGAGGCGAATTAGAAATCCTTGGCAATGTAAGTTTTGCTGGAGGAATTCTTGGTGCAGAAAGTTCGATTTTCATGTACAATGATGCCAAGATTCTAATTCAAGCTACTGGTAATTTGTTTATTGAAGATTCTTTAAATGTAGGTTACATGAATGATCCTGGATTTAATATAGTTATTACAAATGGCATATTGATTAACGATGGCAGGATTGATAATTATGGCGTATTAAATGGCACAGGAAGTATTACCACAAGCACATCTTCTTCAAACGGAATAATAATCGGCCCAGGCTCTGTAGCGCCAGGCCTTTCTCCTGGCGAATTAAAAACAGATTTCGATTTTACGCTTTCGCAAAGCGGAAGTTTGGATATAGAAATTGGTGGCACTACTGCCGGTAGCGATTACGATGTATTGGGTGGCACAGGTGACAAAAAATTAGGAGGTATCCTCAATGTTCTTTTGTATAATAATTACGTGCCTACCGCTGGCGAATCTTACACCATTATAAAAGGCGGAGCGATATCGGAAACTTTTGACGCAATCAACTTTCCTGCCTTGCCTAATAATATGACCTGGGAAATTAGCTACAACCCAACCGATGTTACTTTAAAAGTAAATGCAGCAACAGCTGTAAATAACATTACCGCTTACTCAAATTTGAAAATTTATCCTAACCCTACCAACGGTCAAATATTGTTTGCTGGGCTAAACAATGAAACATACTTATATACTATTTATACGATTGCTGGTCAAAAAATTCAGACGGGCACATTCGATAAAAAAGAATTAGAACTTACGGCAAAAACATCTCAGTTACTTTTTATCGAAATTGTTGATGCACAAAACAATAAAATACTAAAACCGATTAATTTAATTCGCTAAACCTAACCATTAAAAAAGCCCCGATTACGGGGCTTTTTTAATTACATTCTTTCACTCACAAATTCCGCTAACTCCTTCACCGTGCTTTCCGAAAAATCAAATTCAATCCCAGAAGTTTTATAAAGTTCTTTTAGGTTTTTTGTATAACCCAACGAAAGTGCT
>JBBSPP010000520.1:0-2323 GCA_038258625.1 Chitinophagales bacterium | reverse complement strand
CCGAAACAAAGAATGCATTATTAATCGTTACTAACGTACTCTCCCAATTTTCAAAACTATCAATTAGTGTATTTATTTGTGTCAGGCGTGGCGTCACATTTCCAACACCTAATTTTTGAATATTAGATGCCAACAGGCCATCGCCTACTTGCAACAATTTCCCAAACTCACTTAGTACATGGCCGTTCAATAATATTTCAATGCTGTCATTCATCGTCCACGTATTTTCAGTATTGGTTAAAAATCGAATCACCATTCCTCTGTTATTATCTTGAAGTACTAAGTTGCGTGAGGTAATATTTTTTCCAAATTTTTCGTCTCGATCGCTAATCACAGTTCCTCTTATTTTTAGTTTGCCTAAAATTATTGGTGTGCCCGTGTACATTTTTCGTAACGAATCGATGCTAATTAATTCATCATTTTGTGTACCAAAAGTGCAACGGTCTTGTGTAAAATTCACATCGCTCAAATCTCTTATAATCAACTGCGCACCTTCATTAAATCGCGAATAGATCGCTGTGATTTCGCCACTACCCGTTGGCAATGGCGTAAGGCTAAAGTTGGAAAAACTGCTCGTGCGCAAGTCAATTTTTTGTTGGTCGCAACTTTCTAATTTTCTGTTTTCGCCCGACGAACTGTCGGGTACCAAGGCATACGTTTTGCCCACTTCACCAGATACAAATTGTGCGCGTTCAATTTTTATGAGCATACCCACCAAGCTTTTATTTGTAGCTGCATCTTTGATGTCTTCAATGTTTACCACCATTGGCGTTACGGTGTTGGGGAAGGTTGCTTTTACGATATAATCGCTTATCAAAACACTCGGTAAACTGGTAAGATATTTATTTGCATCGGGCGTAAAACCTAGTGAAATAAATTTTCCATAATCGCCCAGATAAAGCCCTTGGCATTTTACATAAATTTTTCTGCCTATAGGAAATTCTTCATCCAACGATGTTTTATCAATTTTTATAGCAATGGCCGCCGTGCTATCCTGAATAATTATTTGCTGATAAAAATTACCGGAAGCATCATTGGCCGTTACAATACCATAAATTGTATAGTCATCATTTACCCGAATAGGTTCGCGAAAACTGGCGTCTTCATTATACAATTTTTTCAGATTGGCGATAGATATATTCACAGGCAAATTTGGGTCGGTGGTATTATTTGGAGCCTGATCAAAATCTTTTTTTAAGCATGATGAAAATGCTACAATAAAAAACCAAGTAAGTATTGAGAGAGAAAACGTATTTTTCATTTTACTATTTTTATTTTTTTTAAAAAGTAAAGCTCACATTAAAAAAGTATTGCAGCCCCAAGTTGTAAGCGTAACGCGGCGCAAACTGCTCCAACCGATCTGGCGATACTGTACCGGTTCGTAAATTTTCAAAACCGTACAAAACAATATCTTGTTTGTTCAGAATATTTGAAATACCCAAATTCATAAACACAAACATTTTGTTACTAGCTTTTGACATAAATTGATCCAGCTTAAATGATTTTCCCATAAAAATATCCAACGTCATAAATGGTTTTACTTTCAGTTGTTGGGTAAGTGTTTTATATTCTTCACTATCCAATGCCAAGCCGCCTGTAGCATTAAACGTGCGCGCGGTGGGCGCAAAATCTAGCCATTTATCATTTAAATAATTTGCGGTAACTGAGCCAAACCAATACTTGGGCGAACGATAAAATAAATTAGCCTGCACGGCCGTGCGCGGGCCCGTGGGCAAATGATAATTTTTTTGATAAACAGAATCTTGCAAAAAACTATTGTTGCGCAACTCCACCGCATTGGTATCATTATCAATATACTCCTGCACAAACGCGCGTGAAGTATAAAAAGCTTGGCTCAAATTAGCCGCCAGATTTAGCGATAGTGATGGCGATAATTTTATTTCGGCACCAAGCTCCATTCCAATAAATCGTTTGTTCAAATTTTGCAATACCATATTACTAAACGACCGATAGGTGTCGTAATAATATCGTTTAATGTCAACCCCATTTTTTATGTCCGTAGCATAGCCGGTTAGTCGTCCTTTAAAATTTGGCGAGCGTAATAAATAACCTACCTCTGCTGTTCGAATGCGCTCCAATTGTGGTTTATCAACAGTTTGATTACGCGTGCGTGGCGATATAAAAACATTGTCAACCAAAGGCGCTTGCGAACCCAAAGCAGCATTGGCGTAAATATAATTTCGACCATTTATTTTATAAGTAATGCCAGCTTTGCTTCGGTTAGTATTAAAATTTTGCTCGGCTGATTTGCCGAATGAATTTGAAGGATACAATCCCGATTTGTACAACCCGTTGCGATAGT
>JBBSPP010000519.1:0-2329 GCA_038258625.1 Chitinophagales bacterium | reverse complement strand
TCGTTGAATTAAGTCTAGCGCGTTTTCACCTTTTAGGATAAATTCGCCCATGTGACTCACGTCAAACATGCCTACACTTTTGCGTACAGCATCATGTTCGTCTTTGATACCCGTATAAGAAATGGGCATATTGTATCCTGCAAACTCGGCCATTTTTGCGCCAAGTTTTTCGTGTATATCGTTGAAGGGCGTTTGTTTCATGGGGGCAAAAATAGTGGTTAGTATTTAGTAGTTCGTACTTAGGAGCTAGTATTTTTTTTATATACAAAAGCACTCCTTGCGAGAGTGCTTTTGTAAAAAATTGGTTTTTTTTCAGATACAGCTAGCCTGGATGCGAATACCCAAGCGTTTCATTAATCCAAAGCCAGAAACTACCGTCGGCTAAGAAGGCGATGATGAACCATATAAATAATGTGAGGGGAACATATACAAGTAAGCGCATTCCTTTTTTCTCGTCGCCCAAGTGCATAAAATTACTGACGATAAAAAATGCTTTGAGAACCGTGAGAATAATAAAACCTGTGTTCAGCATCCAACGCATTCCATTTGCATCAGCAGTTTCAGATAGTAACAAACCTCCTGCTACTTCTATAATAGTGATAATGGTAAGGATGCCAGTAATTTTCCATATCGCCTTTACCTTGTCTTTGCTCTCGGTACTGGCTACATCTTCGTGATGATGCAGATTGTATAATCTGGATTGATCGGCTTCGTAATCGCTAAAGTGTGACATATTCTAAATTCTTTTTTTATTTTTTATTGAAAAATTATAATAAGTAAAAACAGGTAAATACAAATACCCAAACCAAATCTACAAAGTGCCAATATAGGCCGCACTTTTCTACCCATTCATAATGTCCTTTTTTCTCAAAAACGCCGTTCATAGTAAATACTAGAATCATAATATTAAATATGACCCCAGAAAATACGTGGAAACCATGAAAGCCTGTAATGGTAAAAAAGAAATTGAAAAATTTGTGTGCAGAATCAGCCCCATACAAAGCTAGGTCGCTTGGTGAAACGCTAGCTGCAAAAAAACTAGCCAAGTGCGTCATATCAGCACCATCGCGAAAAGAACCCCACCATCCACCTTCGTGGTGCAGGTGAATCCATTCCCAAGCTTGGCAACTCAAAAAAGCAATGCCACCAAGTACGGTCCAAATCATCCATTTAACCACACCTTTTTTATCGCGACAATGCCCTGCATGTACGGCTAACACCATCGTTACGGAGCTAAGAATCAGTATGAACGTCATCAAACTCACAAACATCAATGGCGCATTTTCAAACCCACCAGGGAATGCTTTGAACACCGCATTGGGGTCGGGCCAAAGGGGGCTACTAAAACGAATGGTTCCGTAAGAAATCAAAAACGCTCCAAAGGTGAACGCATCCGACATGAGGAAAAACCACATCATCATTTTACCATAGCTAATGTCAAAAGGGCTTGTGCCGCCCATCCATTTTAATCGCTTATCTGCTACTGCTGCTGTACTCATAACCTAAAAAAATTTTTTATTGCTGATTGATAAATAAAAATATGAAGATATATAACCAAAGGGCATCTACAAAATGCCAATAGATACTAACTAACTCGATGCCAGTGCTACTATATATTTTTTTTCGACGACGAAGCGTGGTAGATAAAAAAACAATGAGCATAGCAATTACCCCACCCAATACATGGACGCCATGCACGAAGGGAATCACGTATGTAAACTCACCTGCTGCATTATTACCATTCAGCGTAATACCCATGCCGGTGTACATTTCTTTGAAACCCATGTATTGCGAAAGCAAAAATGCAATGCCTATAACGACTGATGCCGTGAGGAGCATTTTATACTGTGCAAAATTTCTTTTTTTGAAAGCCCGCACCGCAAAATGAATGGTGATACTACTCACTATAATTAATGCTGTGGAAACAAAAAAGGCTGAGGGCAAATGTACATGCTCCCAACGTCCCTGCCCTTGGCGCACCATATAGGCACTAATCCAACCCGCAAACATCATGGTCATGCTACCAATGCCAATATACATTAGCAATTTGTGTGGGTGAATTTTATTATTTGACCCTGTATTTTGTGCTGTCATTACGCTCATATTTTATACAAATTTATCTATTAAAAAAGTGAACAAAATTACGGGGAGGTAAATAAAAGAGGCAAACATTAATTTGCGCGCTTTGTCATCATTATTTTTTTTAAAAAACTGAAATGCATACCACATGAATGCTGCGCCAGCCAACGCCAATACAATTGAACCAACCCAGCTTGTTAGTCCCAACATTTTGGGCAACATTGCTAATGGAATTAAAATGGAAGAATAC
>JBBSPP010000518.1:0-2330 GCA_038258625.1 Chitinophagales bacterium | reverse complement strand
CCGCCGAAAAAGTACATGCAAAAATTGCCGAAAATTATGACGGAGAATTTGATGTTGTAAGCAACCCCGAATTTTTGCGTGAAGGCGTGGCGGTAGAAGATTTTATGAAGCCAGACCGCGTGGTGGTAGGTACAAAAAGTACCAAGGCAAAAGATCTCATGCAACAGCTTTACAAACCATTTGTGCGACAAGGAAATCCTATTTATTTTATGGACGAGCGCAGTGCCGAGATTACAAAATATGCTGCAAACTCTTACCTAGCCACGCGCATTACTTTCATGAATGAGCTGGCAAATATCTGCGAAAAAGTTGGCGCGGATGTAGAAGTGGTGCGCCAGGGAATGGGCAGCGATACGCGAATTGGCAAGCGATTTTTGTTTCCTGGTATAGGCTATGGTGGAAGTTGCTTCCCAAAAGATGTACAGGCATTGGAAAGAACAAGTTCTCAAAATGGCTATGATTTTAAAATTTTGCGCTCAGTAATGGAAGTGAACGACAATCAGAAGTTGGTACTTTTTGAAAAAATAAAAACCTACTACGATGGAAATTTGGCCGGTAAAAAAATTGCCATTTGGGGCTTGGCGTTCAAACCAAACACAGATGATATTCGCGAAGCACCGGCCTTGTATATCATAAAAGAATTATTAGAAGCGGGCGCAAGCATAGTTGCTTTTGACCCCGAAGCGGCAGAGAATGTGAAGAAATATGTAAACAATAATTTAAGAGAGCATAGCGATAAAGTGTCGTTTGCGGATCGTGCTTATGATGCGCTGCAGGATGCAGATTGCTTGGCTGTGCTCACGGAGTGGAGTATTTTCCGCACACCAGATTTTGACAAAATAAAAGAACTTTTAAAAGCTCCGGTAATTTTTGACGGACGAAATTTATATGAAATTTCCATCCTCCAAGAAAAAGGATTTTATTATAATTCAATTGGAAGAAGCGAGGTGAAATAATTTGTTTCTGTCGATTCTAAATTCTAGAAAAGCTGCCTTCGTGTGGCTTTTTTTCTTTTAGAAATATTGTATTCAAGTTCTATCAATAATGCAATCAAAAGTATAAGCTGCAAAATTTTATCATGATTAGCTTTGCAAAAAAAAATATAATGAGCGAAAGCAATGAAAAAAATATAGTGGTTGTTGGTGGCGGTTTTGCGGGCTTGCAGTTGTGCCGTGTGTTACGCAACAAAAAAGGCTTTCACATCACGCTCATCGATCGGCAAAATCATCACATGTTTCAGCCACTATTTTATCAGGTAGCGAGTGCGCGGTTGGAGCCATCGAGCATTTCATTTCCGTTCCGAAAAATTTTTCAGAAAGCAAAAAATATAGATTTTTTATTAGCGAATGTGGAGAAAATTTTTCCCGAAAAAAATATGATACAAACTGATGCGGGCGCAGTGAAGTATGATGAACTGATTATTGCGAGCGGCGCTTACACAAATTATTTTGGCAATGAAAGTGTTGAGAAAAACACCATGTCGATGAAGACAACGCACGAAGCAATTTATATACGAAACCATATGCTCATTAATTTTGAAGAAATGATGAGCAATCGTAATGACGCAAAATATCAAAATATTGTTTTGGTAGGTGGTGGCCCAACAGGCGTAGAACTTGCAGGTTCTTTTGCCGAAATGAAACGCGATGTACTGAAGAAAGATTATCCAAAACTAAATGTCGAAGATTTGAAAATTACCTTGGTGGAAGGTGCGGCCTATCCGCTAAATGTGATGAGCGAAAAATCAAAGAAAAGTGCCAAGCGATATTTGGAGGAATTGGGCGTGCGCGTGTTGACCAATACCATCGTAAAAAACTATGACAATGATGTGGTTACGCTGGGCAATGGCGAAGAAATAATTTCGCGAAATGTAATATGGGCGGCAGGTGTAAAAGGTAATTTTATTGATGGCATTGAAGCACCTGCGCGAGCAAAAGGTGATCGTGTATTGGTAAACCGAATGAACAATGTGGCAGGCTATAATAATATTTATGCGGTGGGTGATATGGCGTATATGCCTACCGAAAAATATCCGCACGCGCATCCGCAAGTGGCGAATGTGGCCATAAATCAGGCAAAGAATTTGGGTAAAAATTTGCTGGCAAAAAGTAATGGAAAGGCACTGAAAGAATTTGAGTACAAAGACCTTGGCTCAATGGCTACGGTGGGCAAGCACAAAGCGGTGGTGGATTTGCCTTTTATGAAAATAAATGGGTATCTGGCTTGGTTAATTTGGATGTTTTTACACCTAATGCTGATACTCAGCGTCCGCAACAAAATAGTCATATTCTTTAATTGGGCCTGGAGTTATTTAACGCAGGATACTTCGT
>JBBSPP010000517.1:0-2333 GCA_038258625.1 Chitinophagales bacterium | reverse complement strand
CAAAAACACACCGAAACGCGCCTGGTAAAAATAACCAGTTCGGGTGAGGATCCTGCCTATAGAATTATACGTGAGGCTATAAAAAAACGCCCAGATTATAATGATGAAAAGGATCAGTACTCGGCAAATTGTTATGTAAAAGGCAAAATGAAAATGAATGAAACGCCCAACATGAGCGGCTTCATGAAAATGATGGGCGGCGGCAAGGATGGGGAAGATGCGCAAGGTGAATTGGACAGTATGAAAGGCATTATTTACCTCTCGGAATCATACACCAAGGTAGGCTACCAGCGCAAGCCAGCAAAATATAAAATAAACGTACTGAGCAGCAAAGTAAGTGGCTCGCGCGAGGCGTATGGATTTAGCGTGCCCATGAATGTCAATTTTTACGACAATAATGTAAGTTTTAGCGACCAGCTAAATCCGCGCGGATTGGTATCGCCCATTGCCAATAGTGCACTCCGTTTTTATGAATATAAATTGCTAGAATCTTACTTTGAGGATGGTGAATGGGTAAATAGAATACGGGTAACGCCGAGGCGAAAGCTCGAGCCTGTTTTTGTAGGCGAAATTCATATAATTGATAATAGTTGGCGCATTCATAGTGTGGATTTGATGGCGACGAAAGAATATGATTTGAGCATTATGGACACCGTGCGCATACAGCAAATACATGTACCTACACCGAGCGGATACACTGTAAAAGATCAAACGTTTACGTTCAATTTCAAGATGTTTGGCTTTGGAATTTTGGGACAGTTTGTAAATGTATTTACCAATTATAAAGATGAAGTAGCACCCAGTTTTTTTGATAGATACGTAATGGAATACGATTCGCTTGCGCTGAAAAAAACGGATGCGCACTGGGATTCTATCCGCATTATTCCTTTGGATGTGGAGGAAGCAAAAGATTATGAAAAAAAAGATAGCCTCTCGATAGCAGAAAAAGCGGCACTTGATTCTGCGCGTGCGCGTCCTTTTTCTTACAAACCCATGCACATTATAAAGCGCGGTTTAGGCTATAAATTCAAGTATGGCACCACCATAAAAACAGATGCGCTAATAGGGCTGAACCGGTTTAAATATAACACGGTGGAGGGCATCGTCTATGAGCTGCCCGTAAGATTTAATCATACAATAGATAAGGATCGCGCGTTGTATGCCAGCCTTTGGGGACGATACGGTTTTGGTAGCAACATTGCTAGTGGCAAGGGTTTTGTGCGGTATAATTGGGGCAAGAGCAACAAAAAGGTTTTGCGTTTGGGTGGCGGTCAATATGTTTTTCAGTACAATAATAATGAGCCGGTGAGCGAATTATTGAATTCCATCAGCACTCTGTTCTATGGTAATAATTATTTAAAAATCTATCAGGCTAAGTATGCACAAGCATCGTTTTCAAATAGTTTTTATAATGGGTTTTCGTATCGCCTTGGCGTTGATTTTCAAAACCGAAATGCGCTGTACAATACGCAAGATTTCACCTTCGGCAATCGGGAAAATAATTTTACTGCCAACTATCCTACAGAAATTTTGAGCAGTACCATTCCTCATCATTCGCGCATTGAATTTGCCGCCATAATTAGTTATCAACCCGGGCGGCATTTAATAAAATACCCCGACCGCATTGTTTCAACATCTTCGCGCTACCCTACTTTTTTTAGTGGGATAAAAGTGGCACAGCCTATTTTTAATACCTCATCAGATTATGCCAAATGGCAAGTAGGCAGCAGCGGCGGGCTTGATTTAAAATTGTACGGACAGTTTAATTACCGCTTGGCCGTGGGTGGTTTTTTACGAAAAGAAACTGTGTTCGCGCCCGACTTTACACACTTCAATGGTAACCAATTATTATTGGCATCGGAGTATTTGAATAGTTTTCAGTTGGCGCCGTACTATGCCAACAGTAACACAGAATCTTTTTATACCACCTATAATGTAGAGCATCATTTTAATGGATTGGGTACTAATAAAATTCCGCTTTTCCGCCGGCTAAAATATTATTTGGTAGCGGCGAGCAACGGCTATTATGTAAACCCCGATAATAATTATATCGAGCTTTCGGCAGGGCTAGAGAATGTTGGTTTTAAATTGTTTCGCATGTTTCGGGTAGATGCTGTGGTGGGGTACAAAAATTTTTCCGACCCTGTTTTTGGTGTGCGCATAGGGGTGAGTGGTGGTATGTTTTCGGTAGGGGGTAGTGGCGGAGATGCTGAAGAGTAATTTTTTGTATAATTTTAGATGCGCGAATAGATTTACATTTGCCGCATGAAACCACTATTGGCCACGGCAGTGCGCTACTTTATACAAGGTGTTGTAATTGTTGCTCCTTTTTT
>JBBSPP010000516.1:0-2346 GCA_038258625.1 Chitinophagales bacterium | reverse complement strand
ATTACTGTTAAATTACCCAAACTACTCGGATATGTTTTTTAGCAATGCCGAAAAACCAGGAGGTGGAATTTACATTCATGGCGGTTGCATGACTGTAGGCTGCCTGCCTATGACCGATGAGTTTATCGAAGAAATATATACGGCATGCTTGCAAGCCCGTACCGCAGGACAAATGTATATTCCGGTACATATTTTCCCTGTGCGTTTTAATCAGCAAAGTTTAGATTACTTGGGCCGGGAGTACAAAGGCGAAGATGAAAAGCAAAAATTTTGGGTAAACTTAAAACGAGCGTACGATTATTTTGAAGCTACCAAATTAGTGCCACCAACTATGTACGACCAAGAGGGGAATTATACCTTCTAAATCTTTTAAGCAATATTTGGAAGCACCAAGGCATCCAAATTTCTAAGGCCGAGGTGGCTATTATTTAATAAAAAACCTTCGCCATATTCCACACCAATTCGTTTGCCAAAAAGCCGCGCGCGCGCTTCAATACTTTCTAAGAAATTATTGCCGGATATGTATGTTTTTACATCATCATTTTCTTTTTCTGTAAACTGTGTACCGTATGCTTTTATGGCTTCGATTTTTGTATCAAAACTTTGGCTGATGTCAACAATAAAATCTGGTTCGATATAAAAATCTTGAATGTAGTTCAATACTTTTTTTGGCCGCCACGGTTCTTGATCGGTGTCTATTTTTAATAGGCCAGATAAAAAGCAAGCATCGCTAACAATTTTTGCTCCTTTGCCGTGGTCGGGGTGGCGATCTTTTGGCGCATTGCAAATAACTATATTGGGGCGCAGTGCCCTCAGTACTTTTATAATTGACAATTGATTTTCTTTGTTATTTTCGAAAAAACCGTCCGCCATTTTTAAGTTTACACGATAGTCAAGCTGTAAAATTTTATTCGCTCTAGCAGCTTCTTCGTAGCGGGTTTCAATAGTGCCGCGGCTACCAAGTTCGCCCTCGGTCAAATCACACACTGCAATTTTTTGACCCAACAATTTATGATTAAATAGGGTGCCTGCACAGCTAAGTTCTACATCATCGGGGTGGGCACCAATCGCCAAAATATCCACGCTCAATCGTGGCAAGCTAATTTTCATGCTGCAAATTTATACCAATAATAACCACACGAGCTAAAACAAAAAGTGAAAAACTAAATCCCGTTAGCTATCGAGAGAAAAGTGAAATTCCCATAGTTTTGGCCATAGAAATCTGTTAGTCGTGTAGCGCGCTAATGACTCAGTATTCAGTACTCACGACTAACTAAAAATTCCTTCCACTCCATCATTTGCTTACCTTTCATAACGCGCGGAAATTTATTCATGGCGCCGGTCTTGCCTTTTTTTTCTAAAAAAGAAAGGAAGACAGATGTAGGCAAAACAGTTACCAATACGGCTTTTAGCGCGCTGGTTCGCTCTACTTCGTAATCATCATTTAGCTGGCAGAGGATGTTGTCAATTTCGGTGGCAATTCGTACTTCATCAATTGGAGCATCCGCACTTATGTACCAGTGGTGTGCAAACATGCCGTCATACGGTATGCCCATTACGGTAAATTCCTTGATGGCGATGTTTAGTTTTTGTTGCACTAGCTCTATGGCTTTATTCATATTATCCACGCTCAAATGCTCGCCGCAGAGGCTAAGGAATTGTTTGGTACGACCCACAATTACAATTTCGGCATGGGGTACATCGGTAAATTTTACCACGTCGCCCACCAAATATCTCCAGGCGCCAGAGCATGTACTAATAACGATGGCGTAATCTTTGCCCGGCACTACCTCGTGCATGCGGTACGCTTTTGAGCCTTGTTTTATTTCGCCATCATCGGTAAAATTTTCTTCGGTAAAATGCACAAACTCATAAAAAATTCCATTGTTCGGCATTAGGTAAATACCTTTTTCGCCGGGGCGCGCTTGGAAACCAAACGAGCCTTCGCTGGCCATGTATGTTTCGATAAACTCAATATTATGACCCAATATTTTTTTGAAACTAGCGCGGTAGGGCTCAAAGGAAACGCCGCCGTGGATGTATAATGAGAGGTGCGGCCATATTTCGTGAATGTGATTTACTTTATGGTAGCGCACCACTTCCTCCAATACAATTTGCACCCAGGCCGGTACGCCGCACACAATGCTTACATCCCACTTTTTAGCGTTGCGCACGATTAGTTTTATACGGTCATCCCAATTGGGGCGCTTGCTTATTTTTTGCCCAGGCTTATAAAAAAAATTGGAGAGCCACTTGGGCATTTCGCGTGCTGAGATGCCGCTCATGTCGCCCTCGTAATAATCGGCGGTTTTTTGTAGGGCGGTGGTACCTCCCAAAAATAAAATT
>JBBSPP010000515.1:0-2355 GCA_038258625.1 Chitinophagales bacterium | reverse complement strand
GTTCAATTCTATTTTTTACATTAACCACGGCTTGGCTAGGATCGGTACCAAGGTCGAACACAATTTGGATGGTAGCTTCACCCGCACTTGTAGCATCAGACGCCATATACTTCATACCAGGCACGCCATTGATAGCTTTTTCCATGGGGATGAGCGTAGAGTTCACAAGCACTTCGGCACTCGCGCCAGGGTAGGTTACGCTAACCATTACCATAGGCGGCGCTATTTCGGGAAACTGCGAAATGGGCAATGTTTTGATAGCCAGCCCGCCTAAAAAAAGGATGGCGAGCGAAATAATTATGGCCAATACGGGACGTTGAATAAATTTGCTAAACATAATTTTCGTTGTTTTTTATTTATTCAGAAAAGTTTTTCAAATGGCCCAATACGGTTTCTGGCTTTTGATATTTGTATTCAATTTTATCTTTATCTCGTACTTTGCGCAGTCCTTCTAGCAAAATTTTATCGGTCGTTTTCAAACCGCTGACTACATAAATATCTTCCATATCTGCCAGCACAGTAATTTTTTTTGAATGCACTACATTATTTTTATCTACTATAAAAACGTACTTATTATCCAGCACCTCGTAGGTTGCTTTCTGTGGAATGATGATGGCCGCTGTTAGTGGCGCAATGCGCTGAATGTTGCCTGTCTCTCCGTTTCGCAGCAATCCTTCGGGGTTTAAAAATGTAGCACGAAAGGCAATGTTGCCCGTTTCATTATTAAAATCAGCTTCGATGGCCGTTACCGTTCCACTTTGATTAAACATTTTATTGTTTGCCATTCTAAGATTTACAGGTATTTTTTCGCCTGCGTTTTGACTCATTTTAAAATCTAAATATTCTGCTTCTGGCACATTAAAATATACCCATAACTCACTATTGTCAGAAAGGCTCGTGAGCAGTTCGCCTTCGTCCACCAAGCTACCAAGTTTCATATTTAGCTTATTAATAATACCGCTGAAAGGTGCGCGAATGGTGGTAAACTGGACGTGTACATTCGCCAAGTTTACTTCGGCTTTTGCTTTTTCCATTTTAGCGCGGGCAAGTGCAAGCTCTGTTGACGATACAATATTGGCATCAGCTAAGCCCTTCGTATTTTTTAATTCAATGGCTGTATAATTTGCCTCGGCTTGCGCCTTTTGTTTTTCTGCATTATACAAGTTGGGCATTATTTGAAACAGAATTTGCCCCTTCCTTACGCGCTGTCCTTCATCTACATAAATGCGTTGTAAATAACCACGCTCTTGGTTGCGCAGCTCGATGTGGCGCGCAGATTGTATTTGGCATACATACTCTTTGATGATAGACGTATCTTTTAGCAGTGGGCTGGTTACCAAATATTGAATCGCCTCGGCGTGTTCTTCTTCGTGCTGCGTACAGCTGCTGGTAAATATTATGGCGCAAAGGCCAAGTAGAATAATTGTTTTATTCATGGTGTTTTGATGAATTAATAAAATTAGTTTTTGTTATTGTTGAAGTATGGAAATACAAAAAGCGCGCTGGCTTAGTTCCTTTTTTGCTAAATAAAAAGCATAAAAAAGACTGTCTGATAGAAAAGACAGCAGGGCGAATTGGCCAGAAGCCAATCGCTAAACATCATAATTTTATATGCGAAAAGACTGGTAAATCAAATACCATTTATAGGATGCAGTGTAGGCAAAGCGAGTGTTGTACAGCGCATTTTGCAACTGACCATTGTTACCTAAAATATGATTTGCACTTTGACAAAAATCTAAATCATTACCCGAAGAAGAGTCATCATCAGACGTTTCATTTTCGTAGGGATCTACAATTTCATTTTCTTGTTCGGCATTTTTATCTGCCGAATGAACAATTAGGAAAGAAACATTTGCGTGATCACTAAAATGAAGTTGCTGGCAAATCCCAAAAGATGTTTCGAGTTGAATAGCACTACTTTCCAAATTGACACTTGCACTACTTTGCCCAAAAGCAAAAATCAACATGCAGAGTGATAAAAAATATTTGAAAGAATGCTTACCCATTTTCTGAAGCGCAAAGCTAACGGGTAAAAAAATGTATTGTCAAAAGTATTTACTTAATGAAGTGTAAAAAAAAATATTTTCAAATTAATAATCCCACGCTATACATTTGCCCACAATTATAAAAGTGTTTTCAAAGTCAAACATAATTGCAATTGCAATGCTTGCCCTCACGGCGAGTGTTTTTTTATTGCCGTTGCACTTGTCTTTTAAAATTCAGCGTCACCGAAATGAGCAACATCACAAACCACTTAGCGCACACAAATTAGTAAGCGTTCGGTTGTCGCGCGAAGAGTTTCTTAGTAATAAGGTAAAACCATCGGAGGTAAAAATTAACGACTCCATGTTTGAT
>JBBSPP010000514.1:0-2362 GCA_038258625.1 Chitinophagales bacterium | reverse complement strand
AATAAATGCTTTAGTCCTTACTTTCAATAATTGTTATGAATCGTTTTATAAAGTATTTTAGAGCAATTAGAACGAATGCTATTACCCAAAAGTAAATTGAATACATCAACGAAATATAAAGGAACATTAGTAAGAAGGTTTTAATTTTTCTGCTAAATGTGTTTCTAAGGTAAGATAATCTTTTTGAAGTATCGCGTAGATGAATAGTCCTATGGCAAAAGATAAGAGTAAAAAGGTGTAAATTTTGAGGAAGATACAAATATTATTTTTCATGTGATAAATTATACCAAATCCTCCAAAGCATTTCCCAAATCAGGAAATTTAAAAACAAAACCTTCACGTTCCAATCGCGCAGATTTTACGTACCGCCCATACAAAATAAGCTCGGGGTCTGTTTTAAAAAATAATTTAGCGCCTAGACGAATCATAAATTTTGGTGCAGAAAGGCCGATGGGCATCTGCAATTTTTGTCGAAGTAGTTTCATGAATTCTTTGTTAGAAACTGGGTTAGGTGAGCTAGCAATATAAACGCCATCATAGTTTTCGTTTGTAATGGCGCTTGAAATAATTTGGTTCATATCGTACTCATGAATCCAACTCATACCTTGCTTGCCGTTGCCTGCTTTGCCTCCCAAACCGAAGTGTACTATTTGTTTTAAACTTTTGAGCGCACCACCATTTTTGCCAATTACAAAACTTGTACGCAGGCGCACACCACGAGTATTGGCGGGTAAAGATTTTAAAAATGCTAATTCCCATTTTTGACCTACGAAAGGTGCAAGACCATGACCGAAGCTAGCATCTTCCGTACAAATTTGCGAAGGCGGGTCTCCATAAATATGTGCGGTTGACATTTGAATCCAAATTTCGGGTGGTTGTTTAATTTTTTTTAAAGCCGTGCCAATGGCTAAAGTTGAATCCACTCGCGACCGCAGAATCACGTCGCAATTGTCGGGTGATTTTATACAGTCAACAGATTTTCCTGCTAGGTTTACAATAGCGTATGCGCCATCTAATTCTTGCACCCAATTTCCTTTTTGAGAAACCGCATCCCATTTTCTAAACTCAAATTGCGTTTTTTCTTTGGGCGGGTTTCGGGCAATAATTATTGGTTCAAAACCTTTTTCTTTTAAATGACCGGCAAGGCTTAAACCTATAAATCCTGTACCACCGAATATTAGTATTTTTTTCATGATGCGTTTTTGTTAAAAGAGTTGGATAGAATTATGAAGATTGAAACAAAAGTCCAATAAATAAGAACTCCATTTATTAAAAAAATTAACCACCAAATAAAATAATTTTCGAGGTATTTAGGCCAACTTTCCTTTCCATAATTAACCCAGAAATTCCAATTGTCATATATAAAATATGGCCAAAAAATAATGGTGTACATCAGCATTAACCACTTGGAAATTTTAAAGGCTCTTAAAAATCTTTTTTTCATAACAATAAGTTTAAAAAGCGTGTCAGGACTTTACAGCCTGACACGTTTGAAAATTTATGATACACTTGGATTATTAAAACTTTGCTCATAAATCGCGCGGTCTCTGCGTTTTTGCGAAGCCACTTTTTTCCCTCTGAAGAAAAGGAAGAGATTGGCAAATAGCATCAGGGCCAAATAAATTGCAAAAAAACCAATTTTATTCGCAAGCGATTCTATGAGTTGTTTGTTACTGGCTATATTTTCAATGTACAAAATTTTGAGTGCAAAGCCTAGGTTGATTAAGTAGAATCCAAGCTCAAAAAGTTTGTTGGTGGAGTGTGCGATATCTTCTTTTTGATTAAAAATATCGAGCATAAAAACCTTCCCGCTTTTGAATAATTTGTGCGACACGAGCGCAGTTAAAAGTATTGCGATGGGTAAGTAAATTAGGTAAGCTTTTACCACATTGGCATTGCTTACAATTTGTGCTGCATCATAAGCATTTTGTTCGGCAAGGCGAACGGCGCGTTGTGCAATGGCTAAAGAATCTGTGTTGTAACTCATGATATTTGTTGTTTGTGTTGATTAAGAAAAGAGGTATTTGAAAGTAGGTAGAGCCAAAACAAATTGAGATAATGCATGAGCGCTACTACGATTATATTTAATGCGAGGTGATGAGAAATAAAATGTATTGACTCGTTCCAACTCTTGAGCGCGTCAATTTTCCGAAGGAAGAAAAGTATGAAACCGAGGTTGAGCAAATAATATCCGAGCAGTAAAAGTCCGTTAAGGAGCTTGGCGGTTTGTACATCTTGCGGCATTAGCATTACGATATATACTTCGCCATAATGGTAAAACCAATAGCCAACAAGCAACACCAAAATGGCGGAGAGCAGGAGGTATAGAATGTATGTAATGACAATGTTCATATTGTAGTTT
>JBBSPP010000513.1:0-2379 GCA_038258625.1 Chitinophagales bacterium | reverse complement strand
TCGATGTACCCGCCGTGGCACAAAACATGCCGAATAGGATAATAGCCTATTATTCATTAATTTTAAAGCGTGAAATTTTTTATACTAATAGCATTTAGCCTCTGTACGTTTCAGGTACACGGGCAAAGTAATGTGCCCAGAGGCCTAACCGAAACCGACAAAAAGGAAATAGAACTAGAAATTAGCCGTCAGGCCACTATTTTCAAAAAGAATGCAAAGCCCATTACCCGCTGGGCAGATAAATCTGTAGAAACAGAATTTATGGTTGATACATTTAAAATTCGCCTGCGCAATGATTTGTATCAAGATATTAATCCTACTACAATGGGTATTAACGAAGCGATTGGGGACATGACAAAACGCTACGATTTGCTACTGAATAAATATTACAACTTGCTGATAGCCCTCCTAGATAGCGAAGATAAAAAAGTACTACAAACAGCACAACGCAAATGGCTTGGCTTTAGAGATGCCGAGCTGGAGCTTATTGGTATTACTAAAAAAGATAAATACTCGGGCGGAGGTACCATGCAATCGAACATTCAAAATGCCGAATATTGCGGCTTAGTAGAATCTAGAATGATGGCACTTTTTTCTTATTACAACACAATATATCATATCAAAACCAATGAATAGTATTTGCCTACTAGATCATTAATTTATAGCTACTCCAGATGTTCAACTCTTGTTGATGTTTTCACCAACAACCTACTTACAATCTTAACTGTTAGCGGCATAACATTCCAACAGCAACATAAAAAAAGCACAGAGCAATAAATGCTCTGTGCTTTTCTTTTATAAATTAAACTTGCTTAAATGCTACTGCACACTTATTTTTTTAGTAAATGTTTTTCCTGCTGCTTCGCCTTTTATAAAGTATAAACCACTGGCTAGCGTCGCAGGTATTTCCACTGTATTGTTTTGCAACACATCAAGTCCTATTTTAATTCCTTGCATATTATATAAACTTACAGATTGTATTTGTGCTACATCAATTTTTAACTGCTCTCCAGCTTTAATCGGATTCGGATACAGTACAACATCATTTTTCGATACATCTTTTACTGCAGTAGGAGCACTATTAAATTTAATGTCATCATTTGCATTATAGTAGGTATAATTTGTGCCATCGTATTGCCAAATAACTGCGGCCAGATAAATATTGTTTTTATCCCAAGTTGGGTCTAAGGGAAATGTTGCTGTAAAATTTTTGGTATATCCTTGGGTAGCTGTAGCAGCAGTGGCTATCAAATTACCATACGCGCCGTTTGGTAGCATAGCTTTCCGCAAAATATGATGGTGTTGTATATTTCCGTTGGGTATGTTCGGGTCATAATTTGCCTGATAGGCCGTTATATCATTCTCCATTACGTATAGTTGCAAGTAATAATCTTGGTTATTTCCGTTGTCAAAAAATTCAACATCTATGTTATATTGTATGTCGCTATTTGTAACCGAAAAACTTCCATTGGCATTTACCAAGGCATTATTCTGGTCATAATAAGTGTTTATTTTATCAGTCAAATCTTGCACCAAACTGGTACTATAATAACCTTCAGAAACTCCATTCAAACTCCACGAAGGTTGACCTCCAGCATGATTCAATGCTTGCGTCAAAATAGCCGCATCTGCCGAATGTAAATCACTCGAACTATTTTGATGCAGTGACATGAAAACAGCCTTATTGCCTACCGAATTCTCCAGACTTTTGGTGGTGGGAATACCGTTACGACCACAATGGCCACACCAGGTAGCCTCTGCAATACCATATAGTGACTGGAGATCACGATTAACAGTTTGCGCATTGCTAAATACACTAATACCTGTAAGTGCTATAACGAGAATAACTATTTTTTTCATAATTTGTGTATTAATTATTTCATCTACGCTCAGCATTGTAAAAAAGATCATGACATGAACAATTTTATGAAAATATGACGCATTTATAACCTTAGCATTTTTGGCTACTCCAAATGTATCCACCAAATGGTTGCGTGGGATGTTTACCCACCGCGGCGGGAAGCCATTGCGAACTCAGAATACTGTGTATTCTTTGAAGGACAAGCCCATGCGATAAGTAAAGGTCTAGCATGGAGACTAGCCAATAATCGTTTACCGCTAACTCGCTTATGTGAGCATATCAGAGAAATATATTTATCAAAAATTCGCACGGGATCCACCGCGGCAAACGTTATCACGAAGAGCAAAATCAGTATGTCATACTTACATTGGGGAAAATAAAAAAGAGCGCACGGTTAATACACTCTTTTCCAATTATATATTCCGTTAACTACTTCTGCGGGTCACTGTTTGGATTATCAGATTCCACAGCATCAATGTATTGGCTAAACTCTTCACTCGTTTTGCCCATTATTTTTT
>JBBSPP010000512.1:0-2382 GCA_038258625.1 Chitinophagales bacterium | reverse complement strand
AGAATTTTCGTAAAAGAGATTTACGATTGTGGTGTCGCGTAAAGTTGGAACCTTTTTTATTGGTCGTTGCAAAACATCTTTGAAACCAACCGCCGTATCCAAAATCAAATTAATATCCGCCGCGGTCAAATCTTTTATGCCGAGCAAATTATTGACTGATATGGTTTTTTCGCTACTCATTTAATAATACGACTTCGTCTTTTTTATCAAGTTCTTTCCAATATACTTTCACTTTTTGCGAGTGAATGCTATCAATTGTTTTGCCCACATAGTCGGGCTGAATGGGTAATTGTCGGCTAAATCTTCTGTCAATCAAGGTGAGTAATTCAACCTTGGCAGGTCGGCCATAATCTAGCAAAGCATCAAGCGCGCTTCTGATTGTTCGCCCGGTAAATAAAACGTCGTCTATCAGAATCACTTTTTTATCCGTGAGGCTAAAAGGCAACACGGTTTTTTTAGGCGTATGAATTTCGTCGCTGCTTTTAAAATCGTCGCGGTAAAAAGTGATATCCAATTTGCCGTAAGCAATTTTTATGTCGCGTGTTTTTTCAATGTACTCCACAATTTTATCACTCAGATATATGCCGCGAGGCTGCATACCAATAATGCAAGTATTTTCAAAAGAAAGATGATTCTCAATTAGCTGATGCGAAAGTCGTTCTATGACGACCTGAAATTGTTTGCTATTGAGTAAGGTTTTCAAAAAATTAATTTCTTGAATGGCAAATTTAATGGAAAAGGTTGAAAAGTCCTTGTAAAACTTAACTCGGTTTTTGAGAAGTGTGCCAATTTCTTTAACCGCAAAGGCGCAGAGAGCGCAAAGACTTTTGTTGTTATTTAACTGACTTTTTTAAGACTCAAAGTTTTTGGAAACAAAATCTTTGTCTCTTAAAAAAATCTCATAAGTCTAATTAAATAAACTTAGCGCGCTCCGCGCCTTTGCGGTTTAATCATCTACTACCCTTTAGTCGACGCTCCCTTAAACTGCTCGTGGGTGTTTTTAAACATTACATTAAAGGTGGTAAGCGACCCGTAAGCGCGGGTAATATATTGCTGCATGTTTACTTTGTCTTCGTCGCTCAATACTTTGTGCGCATTGATGCTTTGCTCCAACACGCGCAGTCTGTCGCGTACCATTACTATTTTATGAAAAAATGTTTCTATCGGGATTTCTTTTGACTGCAAATCGTCGCTACCTGGTTTCAAAATCATGGTGCCGCCCTCCCATTTTCCGCCAAGTGGCACAAGCTCCTCAATATCCGCGCGTTGGTCTAATACATTATTTAGTACTAGTTCAAAATCGGCGATTGAAATTACTTCGTTTGCCGCGCTAGCATCCACTAGCGATGTTACTTTTAGTTCAAAAGTTTTGGCTATACTTTTTATTGTATTACCGCCTTTGAACCAAATATTATAATGCTCGCTACCTGCCTCTACTATTACTCCTCTGCCCAAAGTTGGGTGCTCAATGCGCGAGCCTACTCCTAAATTTTGTGTATCCATGTTACTTTTATTATGGCACTAAAATAAGCTGTGGGTAAATTACACTTGCACATCTGCCAAAATATTTTTACCTTGGAGGCAAAATCCATTTTTATGATATTTAGAAGAAGCTATAATTACAACACAAAACTTTCGAGAACACAATTACGCGAAAAATTAGAAGGGAAACATTTTGATATTCATGGGTTAGATTTTGAATGTATGGATAGGGATGGCGTACTAAAAATAATACCACACACGGAGTGGGAAGACGACAAAGTTTTTACGCTACCAATCACACATTTAATATGTGCCGACAAGACAGATGGCAGTATAGATTTGAAAATAAAATTTAAACCCAGACGCATTGACATTGGCGGCCCTACGATTGCGCTTGTTTTTATTTTAGTGTTTTTGTTTTTAGGTTTGGGCTTTTATTTTTCTAGCGCTGCTACCTATAAAACAGAATCCTTAGTGATGGCAATTATTGGTGGCGTGCTTCTCATTATTTATGGTTTCAGAATGAATGCTGGCTACTTTGATTACATCCGCAAAATTAGGAAGTGGGTGAAGTCTAAGATTTAGTTTTTGAGCTTGTAAATTGTACTATTTGTTGCTCCTGAGATAAATATTTCTTCATAGTTGTTATAAAAATAAATATTTTTATTAATCCTCATATCGCCACGATTCCGATAGCTAACAAAATATTTTATATCATACCGCTTCATCTCTGCAAGCAGTATTTTGTAATCAAAACTATCTTGCTCGATGGTATAATTATTTAGATTGGCTAAATATGAAACTACCCAAAAACTGCCCTCGTCGTCAAGGTTCGTAACAATTTTTCCAGAAATATTTTTCCCTTTAAATTCATCAGCTATCACAAATAATTCTTTATTT
>JBBSPP010000511.1:0-2385 GCA_038258625.1 Chitinophagales bacterium | reverse complement strand
GGCGATACCGAACAACTCACTTTTACGCCCCGCTTTTTTGCCTGCGTAATAAGTTCAACAGATTTTTTGGTAGTGATGCCCGTAAAGTGAATTCGACTTTCTGCATATTCGCACAGCGTAATATCCCGCTGTATTTGAATATGTTCGGCAATATCAGGTATGCCCGCCATCCCAAAATTTGTACTTGCCACCCCTTCATTCATTTGTCCGTGTTGTGAAATACTTTTTGTATCTGGCACTTGTATTAGCGTGCCATTGATGGTTTTTAAATATTGCAACGCTTTTAAAACAAGCCCCGCGCTTTGAATACTTTTTCTGCCATCACCAAAAAGCTGGGCACCAGCATTGCTCATATCATACATTTCGGCTAGTTGCTGACCTTCGGTATTTTGCGACACGCTACCAATCGGAATTAAGTTGATGCCACGATTGGCACTTTTTTTAGCTACATAGTCTATTTGAGATTTGCTGCTTAATGTTGGCGTAGTATTCGGCACTATAAAAACAGTTGTATAGCCGCCGGCTTTTGCCGCCGCCATACCACTTTCCAAATCCTCTTTATACTCATGACCCGGATCGCAGAAATCGGCAAATAAATCCACCCAGCCCGCGCTTACAAAAAGTTCTTTTTCTTCAATCGTTTTGGTAGCTCTCTCGGTAATTTTCGGGGCAATTTTTTCTATGACGCCGTTCTTAATAAAGATGTCTCTTTTTTTGCCGTGATGGGTGCTTTTGGGGGAGAGTATTGTGGCCTGTTTTATGAGTATGGTCATCAATCTATTTTAAAAATCTGATTAACAATATTTCTATCAGTAAAAAGACGAGGGCAAAAATAATGCATAGTTTCCAAAGCGGCGTGCCTTTTTCGAGGCTATTGAGCTCTGCGCCCGTTTGATCGTTGGGCGAAAGCCATTGCGCATTTTGCAGTTTACTTTTCTTTTTCAAATCGCTCACGCTCGAAAATTTCATATTGCTTTCCTGCCTGTTATAATTGATACCCAGCGCGGTGCTATCTTTTGTATCGGGCAAATAGGCCATGTAAATTCCGGCTTGCTCTACGTTTTTATCGAGGCTCAATACATTTTTATTGCCTACGGCGCGCTGTGCAGGGATAATATCTTGCTCATAATTTGTAATGTGATACACCGCATCTTTTGACGAAGTTTTGGTGCCGGCAATTGACACTTGGGCATTGCTACCCATCACGCTTGATTGTACAGAATTTTGCTGTGCGCTCATGGCCATTTTATACATCAGCGGCAAAAACCAATAGGAGTTTGGAAAAGTAGAAGCTTGCTTGCTAGCCGCGGAGGCGCACACATATAATTTTCCGTTGCCCACGCGATAGCTATTCAAAAAGCCATCACCATTACTAAATGTAAAAAGTTTTTGCACACCGCTCATGCCGCCGCTGCGAATATTATAATATTCATAAGCGATGGGTAAGTCAACATTATCAGGAATTTTTTCAAATAAACCTGCAAACAAGGGATGACTTGTATTAAACGAACTAACAAATAATTTTTCACTACTAAATTGTCCGTAGCTCGTACCCGTAACATCAGTCAGAAAAGAATTGATATTACCTGCATTCCCCCCCCCAGATGGCGGTGGGGCAAAGGTCAGCACATTACCTCCTTGCCGAATATAAGCAGTCAGTGCCGTAGAAAGATTGCTAGGCAAATTGCCAACAGAGTTCAACACCACCAAACTATAATTGGGCAAAAGGCTAGCATTAAAACTGCCCACATTATTATTTTCGGCTTTGAAAAGTGCGGTAGGTCGAAACACCGTGCTTAAAAAAGCATTGGCATTTCCTTGATTTAAAATCAAAACCGAATAATTAGAAACCACTTCGGCGGCTACATAAAATGTATCGTCAAAGGAGATGGGAAAATCATTTAGATATAACCGAATGCGTTGTGTGCCTGCCTTGCTAGGTGTAAACGAAATGGAATCTTCTTTGCTAGCACCGCCGGGTACGGTAGTGTTGACCACCGCTTTTATTTGCCCGTTTACTTCTAACGTCAAGGCAGTTTGTTTATCACCCGTGCCGTGGTTGGTTAGCCGCACTAGTAATTGATTGGGCTCTTGTAGCTGAATGTTGCCGCCTACTAATTCCACTGTATCAATGCTCAAATTTTGAATATCATTTTGTGCTACGGGGATAAAGTACTTTGGAATGGTATCGCTGCTTTTTACATTTTCGTCAAAGCTGCCTTGTTGGAAATCAGATATAAACGCAAGCAAGGGTTTGTAGCCGCTTTGGGTTTGCAATAGTTTTTTTTGCTTTTCCAAAATAGCACCCGTACTTCTATTTTTTGGCGAGATGCTGATGCGAGATAATTCTATGAGCGCTTCTTTTTGGGTATAAAAACGATTTTC
>JBBSPP010000510.1:0-2387 GCA_038258625.1 Chitinophagales bacterium | reverse complement strand
TAAAAAACCAATTGGCACATTTATATTCTTGGGGCCAACCGGAGTAGGAAAAACAGAGTTGGCACGTGTACTGTCTCGGCAAATGTTTGATAGCGAGGAGTCGCTCATTCGGATTGATATGAGTGAGTATATGGAAAAATTTTCTGTGAGTCGCCTTATCGGTGCACCTCCGGGCTATGTAGGTTATGAAGAAGGTGGGCAGCTTACCGAGAAAGTACGACGCAAACCTTATTCGGTAATTTTGCTAGATGAAATAGAAAAAGCACACCCAGATATTTACAACTTATTACTCCAGGTTTTTGACGATGGTCAACTAACGGATGGTATGGGGCGGAAAGTGGATTTTAAAAATACACTTATTATAATGACATCAAATATTGGTGTGCGGCAGTTGAAAGATTTTGGCAGCGGTGTCGGTTTTGCCACGGGTGCCAAGGCAGCAGTGGCGGGTGATAATAGTAAATCAGTTATAGAGAAAGCGTTGAAGAGAACGTTCGCACCTGAATTTTTAAACAGAATAGATGACGTAGTAATTTTTAATGCATTGCTGCCCGAGCATATTCATAAAATCATCGACATTGTGTTGGAGGGTGTTTACAAAAGACTGAATAATATTGGTTTTGATTTGGAACTAACCGAAGAAGCAAAATCTTTTATCGCTGACAAAGGATATGATGAACAATATGGTGCTCGACCTTTACACCGTGCACTGCAAAAATATTTGGAAGATCCATTGGCCGAAGAAATTCTCAGTTTAAATATTAAAGATGGTGATGTATTAAAAGCTGATTTAGATAAAGAAAATGAGAAAATTATTTTCACGCACAAAAAAGCTAAGAAAATCACCGGCAGTTCTGCGCGAGCATCTGACGGAAAAAAAGATAGCGATAGCGAAGACGAAGGAACTAAAAAAGATAGCGAATAATATTGATGCAGTCCTTTGAACAGCAGCGCGAAAAGTTTAGTAGCTTTTTAGAGAATTATAATTTTCCTGATGCCCCCCAATCTCTGTATGACGGTTGCAGGCACATATTATCCATTGGTGGTAAACGGGTGCGCCCAGTAATGTGCCTAATGGCGCACGATATTTTTAGTAATACTACCAATATTGATGTTCTAAACGCAGCGTTGGCTATTGAGCTATTTCACAATTTTTCGCTAGTGCATGATGATATTATGGACAATGCCGACATTCGACGTGGCGAGCCTACGGTACACAAAAAGTTTTCAATGCCAACGGCAATTCTCGCAGGTGATGTGTTGAACGTTTTTGCGTATGAATTGCTCAATGAATTGAATGCAAAAAATAGTAAAGAGATCTTCTCGCTGTTTAATAAAACGGCAATAGAGGTGTGCGAAGGGCAACAACTGGATATGGATTTTGAGCAGCAAGAGCAAGTATCAATTGATGAATACCTTAGAATGATTCAATTAAAAACATCAGTTTTACTGGCTAGCTCATTATCTATAGGGGCAATGATTGGGAATGCCAGCGAAGCGGATAAAAATTATTTATACGAGTTTGGGAAAAATGTAGGCATCGCTTTTCAGCTAAAAGATGATTATTTGGATGCATTTGGCGACGGTGACAAGACAGGAAAAATTGTGGGGGGCGATATTTTGGCGAATAAAAAGACTATTTTTTATTGCTATTGCATGCAAAAAGCAGATGAAGAATCAATGCAGAAAATTCAAGAACTCCAACAGCAGAGTGGGCAAGATAAATTGGCAAATACGTTATCGCTTTATGAAAAATTAGGTGCACGAGATTATGTTTACCAGTTAAAAGATGACTACTCAAAAAAGGCATTTGCCGCCCTAGAAAATTTGAGCGTACCTCAGGAAAAACTAAGTGAGCTAAAAAACCTTGCCAGATACCTCCTTCAGCGAGAACACTAACAAGTACTAAGCACTTACAACTAAATACATTTTACTTACTACTTCCACTTAAAATTATACGTTATACTTGGTATAATTGGGAATACCGAAACCTGTTTCACTTTTACAGAAACACCAGCAGGGTCAGATAAATCGCCAGGCAAATCGAGGTAAAGGAAATAAGGATTTTGACGGCTGTACACATTATAAATTCCAAACGCCCAAGAGCTCGTCCAGCGTCTTTCTTTTTTTGGTTGTGGTGTATAAATTGCGCTAATATCAAATCTATGATATGCTGGTATTCGTTGGTTATTTAATTTATCAAAAACCTGCACTAGACGTGGGTTCGTACCTGTAGGCTGTCCGTTTGCATCATACTGAATATCAAGCACAGAAAATAACGAAGTGGGTAACGTAACTCGCGTACCACTACCATAAACAAAGAGTGTGGACAGCGTCCATTTATTATTTATTTCATACGTATTTATAACAGAAAGATTGTGTCGCTG
>JBBSPP010000509.1:0-2388 GCA_038258625.1 Chitinophagales bacterium | reverse complement strand
GTAATGATTATACCGCGTGGCTCTTCTTTTTGCTCTTCAACTTCTTGTACTTCTATTGTAGGCTCTTCCATAACAATCTATTTTACAAGGGCTTTTAATCCTTCAAATAAAATTAAGGCCAGGAGCATACCGCCCATAACTGCAAGCCCGACTTGTACTATGTCAGTAGTATCAAGATTAACCTGCAATGGACGGTCGCCACCGGCCACCCCTAGTATGTTTTCTAAATTTCCTTTGCTCATTTCTTCAATTTTTTGATGATGAAAAAAGTGATTACACCTAAGACAATGATAGCGCCCACTATTACAAATGGGTTTTTAAGCCATTGCGGTAAAGTGGCACCAGAACTTGCTGCATTTGCTTCTTGTGATGCTATCAAGTTTGCATCTCCATCACTAAGCCCCTGGCTTTTTCCATTATTATACGATTGTATAAATGCCAGCATTGAGTTTTCTATCTGAGAAATATACTGCAGTTGATTTGGAATGAGCTTATCCTGCAATTCTTTAATGCGTTTGTCTCCCGCGGCCAAATCGTTTTGATCTCGCTTTATTTTAGAAAGAGCATTGGCCATATTACCAGCCTTTCTTTTGCTTGCTGCATTAGAATAGGCTTGCTGCCAACTAAGCAAACTAGCGGCAATTGCTGCTTGTGAGCGTGGGTTTCCGGCTGGGTTGGTGTCTGAGCTGGTTCTTTGTGTTAATTCTGCTTGCAGCTCTTCGAGTTTACGCTCAGCCGCATCGTAATTGGCTTCAATAGCTTTATAGGCTGTTGTTTCCTGTGCTGTCATCAGTTATTTCGGTTTTTTTGGTTTTACTTATACCTATCCAGTACATCACAAAACCCGCTATCAGTACAATACCGTGAGCGAGGTTGCAAAATTCTGGTTGCATACCATACGTGGCGCAATCTATTACGCCATTGGCATTTAAAGCCATACTGCCACCGCTTGCCGCGGCGGCTGTAATGCCTATATCTCGCAATACGCCCGCCCCTCGTGGGGTTTCGCCATCGCGCGATCTTTTTTTAGAGAGTAATCCACTGGCAAGGCTGGCTATAAGGCTACCTATTACCGGTGGAATTATTTTTTTGCTCATGTTGCTCTTTTTAAATTAAGCCTCGGGCAATTGGTTTTCCTGATATGTTTTGTACCCGAAATAACCGCCTGCTGCTACTACAGCGATTGCAATTGCAATCCACATCCACTTTTTCATAAAGTCTGTTTTTACGTTTTATTTGTAAAGAATAATTGAGCTGGTAGGCGGCTTATGCTACCTCTCCAGCTGCTTTTTCTGCCTTCCGTTTCTGTATGTAATCATACGTCATAAGAATGGCTAAACCTGTGGCTACTGCACCTAGAAAGGTGAGGGCAAAGTTCATAATGTCTGCTTTTTTCATGTTGAAATTGTTTTTAATGGATTGAATTTATAAATGATAATTGCGGCCAGAACTACCGCCACCACAAGGGCAACGGGCAATAGCCATTTTAAAGTCTTTGTTGTGTTTACTACACCACCGCTTAAGTTTACTGCTCCCTCGCCTATGTTGCCAACGGCTTCGCCAGGTACGGCAATAATTTCGGTAAGTGGATCGGTAATAGCTGCAAGCATAGTAATGTTGCCGCTTGTATTGTGATTGCGAAGATGTTCGCGGAAGGCACTATTAAAAGTTAACCAATCGGCGCGTACATCGCCAAAAGCTAAAATACCCTGCCGGCTCATCCATGCTTCTACCCACCTATCATTAGCCACCGGTTGCCCGAAGGTTTGCTTAAGTGTGGCGTGCCAGGTAAGCCAGTCGTTTAGGCTCCAATACGTATCCCAGCCCCATTCATCAAAATCAGGCCAGGCATTTGGGTCTTTTGGGTTGTTATTTGTATCTGCCATAAAAAATAAAGATTACGAGTAGCACGGCCATAAGCGCGGCTACTGATATGTTTCTGCCCGGGTCTTTGTCTTTTACTGCCGGTATTTCACCATCGCCAAGCGGTGCCGCTGGTGCCACTCCTTTGGCATGCATTACGTGGCGGTTGTATGCTCCCACAAGCGTATCGTTTGCCTGAGCGTACTTTGCCATATAATCGGCTAGAAAATCGGGGCCATTGCTATGGATGTAAGCCACATTTATGATATTGAGCACGCGGGCTTTTTGGCCACTATCCCAAAGCGTGGTAAGCACATTCAAATACCCGTTTTTGGTAAGGTCTTGAATGGCAATATCGCTCATATTGTGGGCTACATCTGCCGTATTGTTTTCTACAATAGGCTTTATTAGCGCTCTTGGGTTTGAAATTACATCGGTTTCAAAGCTCATTTTTCAGGGACTTATTTTTTGAGTACTACAATGGCAATAACTGCTGCCACGATTATACCCACTACTATGAGAATG
>JBBSPP010000508.1:0-2392 GCA_038258625.1 Chitinophagales bacterium | reverse complement strand
GTTTTCAGCGGTATAACGTTTGATATCATCGCCCAATATAAATATCAGTTCCATACAACCGTCCGGCACAATTCTTTGTTTTTCTGAACTGTGTTCAGCTGGAACTTCCAATGTCCAGTAACACTTAATCAGCGAATTTAAGTCGTCCTTTGGTTGAAATGTTTGATAGTTCATTTGGCGGAGTGTATTTGTTTAGAGTGGCGCTTACACATTGATAGCTATATTATACTTTACCAATTTTAAATATCCATTTCTGTCGATTACACCATCCGTTAAAGATCTTAAAGTTAGGGTATTATCATCTATTTGATATATGAAGCTCTGTATCGAACCAAGATTCCCCCCACTTTTGCTCCATCTATCATATACCCAACCCATCTGTTGAATCCAAAATATTGTGGAAAGCTACCATGTTGTTCAGAAATCCTTTTATGTTTCAAAACAATAAGTGTGAAAATTGCTATTGGAATTGAAATACTATAAAACAACATTAAACCATCCCTTCTGCTTTCAGCATTTAATTCTAAATGATAGATTCGGACTAAGAGTATCAGAAATAATGCCGAAAGAAGAATTAATATTGCAGATAATACAAGGATTAACCGAGTAATATTATACATATTTCTTTAAGAAATAACCGCCATATCCTCCTTTTTATACTTAATAATTTGCTCCAGCGCATCGGGTATAACATCGCTGCTTATGCAAATAAAATCTCCTTTCTGCGCGAGCTTTTTAATAGCAAATTCTACGGCTTCGTATTCTTTTTCGATTACATGTATTTTTACTTCTTGGTTTGTATTCCGAATTCCTTTTTGTAATAAATTCATTATTTCATCGGCCGATTTCCCACGTAGGTTTTTATCCTGACGGATTATTATTTCATCAAACATTTCACCCGCTACTTCGCCTAGTTCTATCGTATCGGCATCTCGTCGATCGCCCACGCCCGCTATGATGCCTATTTTTTTATTGGCAACTGTTTTTTCCAAAAAGCCTTTTATGGCGCGCATGCCGTGCGCGTTGTGAGCATAATCGCACATCACGGTAAAATCTTTAAACTCAAAAAGATTCATTCTCCCCGGGGTACTCTCCGCGCCCGGCTCAAAACTTTTGAGAGCGGCTTTTATTTCGCTCGCTTTTATACCATTTGTATAGGCCGCCAAGGTGGCGCCCATCGCATTTTGAATATTAAATTCTGCCCGTCCGCCAAATGTGATGGGAATATCTTTTGCCTCCGCCACGCGTACTTTCCAATTGCCTTTTAGCAAGGTGATAAATCCATTTTCATATACACAAGCCAATCCGTTTTTCTTGGCATGGTCTTGTATTCTATTCGAGTGCTCGTCCATCGAAAATAAAGCCGTTTGTCCTGTAGAGGTTTTTCGCATGCCATATACCAAATCATCATCGGCATTTAGCACGGCATAGCCTTCGGGCAAAACTACCTTGGTTACAACTGCTTTTACCAAAGCTAATTTTTCAATAGAATCTATGCCGCCAATTCCCAAATGATCGCCGCCTACATTGGTTACCACCGCCGTATTGCATTTATGAAAACCTAAACCTGCCCGTAATATTCCGCCACGCGCACATTCTAATACTGCAAAATTTACAGTAGGATCTTTCAGCACAAACTCCGCCGAAACTGGCCCTGTGCAATCGCCTTGCATCATCAGCTCGTCTTGAATGTAAACACCATCTGTTGTGGTATATCCCACTTGGTATCCGGCCGATTTTACAATGTGCGAAATTAATCGTGAGGTGGTCGTCTTACCATTGGTACCAGAAATAGCAATTATGGGAATGCGCTCGTAACTTTTATTAGGGAATAGCATGTCAATAACCGGCTCGGCCACATTGCGCGGCAAACCGTGCGTTGGTTCCAAATGCATTCTGAAACCGGGTGCTGCATTTACCTCGAGGATAGCGCCGCGCGTTTCTTTCAATGGGCGGAATAAAGACGGTGCCATAATATCGATACCACAAATATCCAACCCAATAATGCGTGCCACGCGTTCGCACATGGTAATAATGCTTGGGTGTACTTGGTCGGTAATATCCTCGGCCGTGCCGCCGGTGCTCAAATTTGCCGTTGGCTTCAACAATACTTCTTCGTCTTTTTTGGGTACACTTTCTGTAGTGAGGCCTTGGTCCTTCAAAAAGTTTATGGTTTGATCATTCACCGTAATGGCCGTCAATACTTTTTCGTGGCCAAAACCTCGGCGTGGATCTTTGTTTACTTCATCGATTAAAAGTTGAATGCTGCTTTTTCCATCGCCTACCACACTAGCGGGTTTGCGCACGGCAGCTGCTTCAAACTTATAATTTATAACCAGCACCCGATGATCAAAACCTGTAATAAACTGCTCCACAATTACGCGGCGGGAAT
>JBBSPP010000507.1:0-2401 GCA_038258625.1 Chitinophagales bacterium | reverse complement strand
ATTAATATTTTAAAAAGAAAAAAGGAAAATTTAAAAGTGCCTCGCAACGCGAGGCACTTTTTTTTGATGCTATATGAAATTTGGACGGCGTATAGTAAAAAAATAAAAGGTAAAAAACGAACCCCGCTAAAGTTGGGCCAGCTTACTAATTACTAATTACCCACTACTCACTACCCGCTACTCACTCCGCACAAACTTACCGCTTGCTTCTATTTCGCGGCATATAAGTTCAATGTCGGCGTCTTTGCCATCGGGGTCGTAGCTGCGCTTTAGGTTGTTGCTAAAAAGGGAGGCCATGGTTTGCCATATTCGCGCGTTAAATCCGCCTTTTAGTTCTTTAATAATGGTGTAACAATCTTTGCCCGTTTGCCGCGCTATGAGTATCACCAAGGTTTCGCCCTGCGACATGGTGAGGTTTTCTAGCTCGCCTTTGTACTGCGCCATCAGCTCTTTTTCTTTGTATGCTTTGTACAATCGCTTGGCATCTTTGCTCCTAATTTTTAGCATGGCGCTGTCGATGTCGTGTATCACGTAGCCCGCCATTACTGCATAGGGATAAGTTTTGTACACATTACGGCGCAGGCGGGATAGCTGCTCGCGGCGGCGCTCGAGGCGCTCTTTATAGGCGCGTTTTTCCTTATCGCTCATGGCCAAAAATGTAGGATCCACAATTGTTACCTGCGGTAAATACCCATGCGCTATGGTATCGCCATCAATAATGATGCCGGCGAGTATAATTTTGCCTTGGGCATTTTGAGTCTGCGCGTGGCTTTTATTACAAGCCACCACGCCGCACAAAAAAAGGAATATGAAAAAAGTAAATCGCATGTTGGGCGTTTTCAAAGTTCTGTTTTTTTTAAGAACTTTAATGTTAAAGATTTCTTTGTAAAAAAAAAGTCTTTTCACGTGTTATAAAGTGGCCTATGTTATTGTATCAAAAAAAATAAGCCCTCCAAGATGTTATATTCTAGGAGGGCTATAGTTTGTAAAAAAAAATTAATTCACAATCGTCCGCATTTTTTTGGTAGCCAGCGGATGATAATTTGGTGCTGCTTCATCTAGTATTCGCTGCGCCATTTTCTTTCCGTCAGGTGTTTGTACAAGTGCTTCATACAATGGCTCCAAGAATTTTTTTCGCCCTACCGATTTCAAGAATTTTTCCATAGCCGGATACGCTTTTTCATAACCCGATTGGATCGAAAGCAAATACCATTCATCCGCAATTTCCGAATTGCCAATGCCTGTAAGGGAGTAGCTTGCATCTAATTGTTTCATTAATTTTAGGTCGAGCGGTTTGGGTAAATTTCGTAAAAAATGTAGCCACTCGTGCGTACTCCATTCGCGCGCGTATAGGCCTTCGGCGTTCATGCCTTCTGCTACAAATTGCTTTCTGCCTTCATCTACTTTTTTAAATCGTTCAGGAAAAACATAAGCTGTTTTTTTTGGTAAGCCCGGTTCAAAAATCCACTCATGAATATCGATGCCCGCTTTTTTTAAATCAAGATTTTTTTCCATGTGTTCCACTGCCATGGCGGTATTCATTGGTATAAATTTATGCTCGGCAAAATACGTTGTGAGCCATTTATCAAACGTTGGTCGGCCAACAGCTTCTTCCAACGTACGCAAAAATAGCGCACCTTTATCATACGGTATCGATGAAAAAGCATCTTCGGGTTCGCGGTTTTTGAGGTCCACTTTTAGGCGGGTATCGTCCCAATTTTTATCTTTAAAATCTTTTAAATCTGCTTGCATATCCTGATAGCCAATTTCCCACAGCATTTCGGTATAGGCTTTATCGGTAATTTCTTCCATGATTCTTTTTTCAAAATAGGAGGTAAAACCTTCATTGAGCCACAGGTCGTTCCAGTTACTATTGGTCACTAAATTACCACTCCAACTATGCGCCAGTTCATGCGCAATCAGCGAAACCAAACTTTTATCACCTGCAATAATTGTTGGCGTGGCAAACGTCAATCGAGGATTTTCCATCCCACCAATTGGGAACGACGGCGGGCAAACCAGCACATCATAATTACCCCACGGGTAGGGGCCACCCAATTTTTCAGCCGCGGCAATCATGGAGGGAATGTCTTCTAATTCCTTGGCACATTTATCCAGCATGATAGGCTCGGTGTACACGCCACTGCGCTCGTCAATTGCTTTGTATTCAATATCACCCGCCGCCAATGCAATAAGGTAGGTGGGTATTGGCAATTCCATTTCGAAGGTATAAATGCCGGCGTCATTTTTTTCTTTCGGATTTTTTGCGCTCATAACAGCCATCAGTCCCTGCGGCACTTTTACGGTGGCGTTATAAGTTATTCTGTTTGCGGGCGCATCTTGGCAAGGCACCAATGTGCGTGCATAAATGCTTTCGCACTGTGTAAAAAGGTAGGGCATT
>JBBSPP010000506.1:0-2408 GCA_038258625.1 Chitinophagales bacterium | reverse complement strand
GCACCCATTGTAAAAATATCGCGGTGAATACCACCCACACCCGTTGCCGCACCCTGAAAAGGTTCAATAGCCGAGGGGTGATTATGACTTTCTATTTTAAATGAGCAAGCCAAACCATCGCCTATGTCTATTAAACCTGCATTTTCTTCACCCGCGGCGGCCAATACTCGGCTTCCTGTTTTGGGTAATTTTTTTAAATATTTAATTGAGTTTTTATAACTACAATGTTCGCTCCACATTACGCTGTACACCGCGGTTTCGGTAAAGTTGGGCGTGCGCCCAATGTGGGTTTCTATGGCTTTAAATTCGTCTTCGGTAAGGCCGAGTTTCTGTGCTTGTTCGAGGGTGGCTACTTGCATAATTTTTTATAAAAAAGCAAATGTAGTAAAAAGTGAAAAGTCTTGCCACCTTTAATGTTGTGAAAAGTGTTTGGATTGTGTGAATCAAAAATGACTAGTAAGAAAAAGTGAGATTGAATTCACTTTTATTAAAGAAATAGAAAAAATGCGCGAGGTGATTAACAATGGTCTTCGAAATGGAGATGATCATTTACGCTACTAGAATGACTAAATTTGGTAACTGAACATTTATCTTGCCTCCTCTCGAAAGTTGCGTTTTAAACTACGTTATGATTATTCTGGCAAAAAATTATACGGGCTATATGGAATTTAAATATCTTGTCATTTTTTACAAAAAAAAGAGAACCCAAACTGAGTTCTCTAAAACATTTTTCACTTTTCGTTTCTCCTATAAATCTATTCTACCAAAAAATTATAAAAATAGCTACCCGCATTCCCAGGGTAAAAACCGCCCAATTGATACGCTTTTCCATTAGTGCTAAATGCTTTATTAAGTTCTGACAACGTATTTACTACTTGGTCATTTACACTTGTAATTACAAACCCCTTTTTTATACGAGTATATTGGCTAAGTGCGCCGCGCTGAATATCGGTTATTAAAACACCGCCAGATTTTAGTTGCTGTTTTTCTTTGGGCGTTAAATCTCTGAATGAAGCGCCCAAAGATTGTAGTGCCGAGTTACTGTTTTTTTTAACAACATCTGTATTGCCAAGGCTATTTCGAAGCTCTACACTTTTATTAATTGTACGACCATCTCGCTCAATCTCCATTGATACTCGGTCGCCAGGGCGTTGTTGTGCAATTTGCTCTTGCAGTTGCGTGCCTGTGCGAATGGGGCGCGAGTTGATAGTTTTTATAATATCGCCTTCCTTTAGGCCAGCTTTTGCCGCGCCGCTTTCATCCAATACGTTTGCAATTACCACTCCTTCTACATTATCAAGATTGTATTGTTTGCGTGCTTCGGGCGTGGCGCTTTTGCCATCTATATAATTTACACCCAAATATCCGCGCTGGACATTACCAAATTCTACCATATCGTCCACCACTTTTTTTACCAAGTTAGCAGGAATTGCATACGAATAACCTGCATAACTACCAGTGGGCGAAGCAATGGCAGAATTAATTCCTATCAGTTCGCCACGGGCATTTACAAGTGCGCCGCCCGAGTTGCCTGGGTTCACTGCTGCATCAGTTTGTATAAAACTTTCTACAGCATTTGATGCACCATTTTGACGTTGATTAATTCCTATGTTACGGTATTTAGCACTTACAATACCAGCCGTAACGGTGGTTTCGAGGTTGAGAGGATAGCCTACTGCAAGCACCCATTCGCCCAAACGTACATTATCTGAATTGCCAAATTTTAATGACGGCAAATTTTTCTCTTCTACTTTCAGCACGGCTAAATCAGTGTTTGGATCTTTGCCAATCACTTTGGCCATCACCGATTTTTTTGTGCTAAACGTTACCGTTACTTCATCGGCACCATCCACCACATGATTGTTGGTTACAATAATTCCATCTGCCGAAATGATGACACCCGAGCCGCTACCTTGGCGCGGCTGCATTTGCCCACGCTGGCCAAAAGCACCACCGCCAAACAATTCTTCAAAAGGATTGCTGTATCGAGAGGCGATTACTTTTGAGGTAGTGGTAATATGCACCACCGCTTGGCTCGACATTTCGGCGGCAGTTTCCAAATTTACATAACCACCTTCGTGCGGTGCGGCTTGTAAATCACTCGGTACAAAGTTTGTGTTTTGCATTTCGTAGCCATGATTATTGGCAAATGCTAAACCATTATTGTTAGATGTAAAAAATCGATTGCCAACAAATAAAGTGACAATCGAAGTAAGTGATGCTACTAAAATTATTCCAAGTATTTTTTTCATGTTTCTAATTATTTGCTACCAAAATTAATAATAGAAATAAGTTCAAAAAAACAAAAGTAATTTTTTTAACGCTCTTTTAAAGCCATGTGAAAAAAAGTATAACCTTTAACAGCTAAGGGTTACAGCTACTTTTACGAAGTCGCTTCGTCAGTTTCG
>JBBSPP010000505.1:0-2408 GCA_038258625.1 Chitinophagales bacterium | reverse complement strand
TTATCGAAATAAATTTTTTGCATAAAGATGACGGCAAATGTAGCCGAAAAATAAATTCAAAATTAGTTATTGTATAAGACGATACTCAAATGTGGGCGAACCCTTCACGCCATGATCGTCATAAAAACTAAGGAAGCGCATTTTATAAACCTCGTTATGCTGAGTTCGAATAATGAAATTATAATCCTGACGAACATTAAAAACACCCAAATCAAAATCATACTGTTTCCAATTAAAACCAATAATATCCCTATCCGTTGAAAATGTTTTACCTACCATAATATCCGCTTCAATATCATAAAACAAAGCGCTAGAATCACTAAATACTTTCGTGACTGGATTGCTCAACACACCTGTTACAATGTAGGGCAGTGCCGGAGTTTGATCGTAAAAAGTATAACCGTAACGCGTAAACAAAATATCCCAGCTATCTTTAGCAGGCTCAACATCTGTGATTGTATGAAATGTATTTAGGTTGTAATAAGAGTATGCAGCAGATGCATTTTTGCCTACCTTACAAGTAAGATACTGCCCGCTGTTCATGTCAAAAATTTCAAATTCGTACATCACATCAGTAACTGACAATAATTTGAATGCCAACATTTTTTTGCCAAGAGCATCCAAGCGAAGCAGGTAAACCTCACTTTCACTTTTGCCACCCTGCCGCCAATTTCCAATAGCACTTTTGCTAGCTTGCCCAGCCGGATCATCTTGTAGCCAAGGTTGATTTTCATATTCCTCCAATACCACTTCCTTAAATTGGTTTTTTCCCGTAGGGATCAAAGCCATACCCACGCCACCATTCATAAATACACCAAAGCCGTCAGGCGTAGTTTCAAAAGCAAGATGCCAACTATCCACGGCACCACTGTGCACTACTTTGCCATCTTTAAAGCTATAAAAAAACTGTGTACTATAATCTGCTCCACAATTCAAAGATTGGGTAATGGCATCGCCATGAGGAGGCAGTATAACTGGCTGGTCTTTTTTGATGCATGAACTAAAAAAAAATATAATGATAGCAAAAGCTAAAAACCGAATATTCATAATAATGAGCCAAAGGTCGTACGGATGTTTTTGGTTGTGCGCTTTGGGTTATTTTTTATTATCATGTGTTTGTCAAATTTGTTTAAGAAACATTCTTTATCAAATGGAGGTGTCTAAAAATACAGGGAAAGCAAGCACCTAATTTTTACTTACTACATCCTGACCGTCAATGATGTATCCATCTGTAGGTATCAATCTTAGTAAAAAGCGAAACGCCCTTAACAAGGGCGTTTCGAAGTTCAAAATGAGGTCTCGAGCGGATTTGAACCGCTGTACGAGCTTTTGCAGAGCTCTGCCTAACCGCTCGGCCACGAGACCATTTTTTTTAGTTAGGTGTGCAAATGTAACATCTTTTTATTTTAAGAAAGTAATTTTAAAAAGGCTTTTCACTATTTAAAAAAATTTTAAATACCATTTTTCACAAACCTTAAAATTCATTTGATTTTCATTTCTGAACAGTTCAGCATATTTTAGCTACCATTGTAAATGGTAAAGTATTTATGAAACGTATTGACGAATCAGAACTCATTATTACACCCGAAGGGCGCATCTACCATATAAATTTGTTGCCCAACGATCTTGCTCAAACCGTAATCACGGTGGGCGATCCTGCACGGGTAAGTGAGGTATCCAAACAGTTTGATAAAATGGAAACCCGTACAAGCCATAGAGAATTTGTGGCGCATACGGGCTACGTTGGTAAAAAGAGAATCACCGTAATCTCTAGCGGCATTGGCCCCGATAATATTGATATTGTGATGAATGAGCTAGACGCTTGCGCCAATATTGATTTTGAAACCCGAGAAATAAAAAAAGATTTTACTCGCCTTGATATAATTCGCTTGGGTACGTCGGGTAGTTTGCAAGCTGATGTTCCTCTTGATAGTTTGGTGGCATCTAGCCACGGTATTGGGTTGGATAATTTGATGCATTACTATGCTATAAATTATTCGGATATCGAAAAAGAATTGGCGGCATTCGTTCGCACGCATTGTGGATTGGACGACACGCCCATCACTCCCTACGCGGTAAAAGGTAGCCAAGACTTGTTAGCCCATTTCGGTACAGATTTTCTTAAAGGCATCACCGCTACTTGCCCAGGTTTTTATGCGCCACAGGGCCGTGTGGTAAAAGCAGCTTTGCAGTTTCCTACTTTACTAAATTCATTAGCCAGTTTTGAATACAAAAAAAATCGGATTACTAACTTTGAAATGGAAACTTCGGCGATATTTGGCCTCGGTAAAATATTTGGCCATCGGTGTTTATCAATTAATACTATTATTGCCAACCGGCAACTTAAAACTTTTAGCAAAAATGCCGCAGCAAGTATTGAAAACATGATAACCAAATCACTAGAAATA
>JBBSPP010000504.1:0-2415 GCA_038258625.1 Chitinophagales bacterium | reverse complement strand
TCCTGGATGTCAAACAAAGGACTATTTGGAAATAGAATTAAAGAGCAAAGCGGACTCCTCTGTTTTTCCTTGGCCAAAGGGACGTCAGGTTATTTTGTTTTTCGGTTTCAGTTTCTTCCTTTGGAAACAATTTGCTACTGCCGCCAAAACCTTTAGTTTTTAAGCGAGCAGAGCTAATGCCGTTTTCTATCAAAAATGTTTTTATGGCAACTGCCCGGCGCACAGATAAATCTGAGGTGCCAGTATCAAAATCAAAACCATCAATCTCTGTGGTGGTGCAGCACACATGACCCTGAATTTCAATGCGCAGCAACGGTTTGGCTTTTAGTATTTTCAGTAGCGTATCAAGCGATGGCGTGCTACGGTTTAGCAAATAATGCCGCCCACCTTGAAAAAGTAAATTGGGCAAAGCAATGACACTGTTTGGCGTAAAGTTTTCTGATTTTAGCTCTTTAGGTTTTGTAGCGGGTGTTTGCAGCGCTTTTTGTTCATCACTCTCAGGCAATTGTGTGACCGATAAAAAATCATCTCTTTTAGTAACAGTCTTTTTTTGTGGTGGTTTTTCCACTGTTGTTTTTTTTGCTGATGACAGCGGCAGTTCTTTTTCGCCGTCAATAGCAAACCGTACCATCACCCTTCGATTTTTTTGCCTATTTTCCGCACTACTATTTATAGCCCGGGGTTTATCTTTTCCAAAACCTACCTTGCCTTCTATTTTTTTTGCATCAAAACCATTGTCTATCAGAAGTTGCTCTACGGCTTTCACGCGCCGTTGAGATAATTCGTAATTATATCCTCTACTACCAATGCTATCGCAATGCCCTTCAAGATACACAAAACTTACATCGTTTTTGTAAACAGTTTTTATCAAAAAAGCCATTGCCGTGTCGGGCACTTCGGCTTTGTCGTATTCAAATAGCACATAGTATGTTGATTGTGCTGAGCATGAAAAACCTAGCAACATCAAACAGCATATTTTAACGGCAAGTTTCATTTCGGTATCTAAATTAAGGAAAATTATTAGGTAGTTTTGTGCTTTGTACAAAAAATTATAAAATATGAGTAGTAAAAATCCACGCGAATCCAAAACGGTGATGACCGAATTAGTGTTGCCCAATGATACAAACACACTAGGTAATTTGATGGGCGGCCGGTTAATGCACTGGATGGATATTGCCGCCGCCATGGCCGCTATGAAACACTGCAACTGCCCAGTGGTAACAGCCAGCGCGGATAATATATCGTTTGAAGAACCTATCAGGCTGGGCAATATGGTAACCCTTGAGGCGCAGGTAACGCGTTCTTTCAACAGCTCAATGGAAATTTATTTGAAGGTATATGGTGAAGATATTTCAGCGCAGGATAGGTATTTGAGTAATGAAGCCTATCTCACATTTGTAGCATTGGATGCCATCGGGAAACCGAAAAAAGTAAACGAACTTATACCCGAAACGGAGGAAGAGAAACAACGATATGAAGGCGCACTTCGCCGCCGCCAGCTTCGCCTTATACTAGGCGGCAAAATGAAACCCCATGATGCCGATGAGCTGAAGGCTCTTTTTATGGATGGCTTGCCGGAATAGATAAATTGAAATTCAACCAACGGTTGTGCCTGAGTGCGTCTAAAATGTTGTAAGAATGATAAAATCATTTTTTATTTGTAATTTTAAGCTCGCTATGAAAAAAATATTCTTCTTCCTTGCTACGGCCATCTTTTTTTTATCATCAACAGTAATGGCCCAACTTCCCAACTGCTCGACAAATCCGGCTACGATTATTTATATTCAAACGGGTAGTAACATTTATAATTACGATGTCACCTTGCCTATATCAGCCACCAATCCTATATTAAATACAATTAGTTGCCCTGGCAGCGGATTGGCAGTTGCCAATAATTTGAATGCGGCCACGCCTTCTCCTACATTTTATACTGTGGTGGGTAATAACTATAGCTATTATGATGGGGCTACTTGGGTAAATACTGGCCATGCAGCTGGACCAGGTGGTGGATATGTAAATCCTGGCGGTGGCGGCAATTTTATCTATAATTATACAGGAAATCCGGGAGGTAATATTTCACAATATGATGGTACCGGTAATGCAACGCTGTTGCTAAATATACCTGGTTTTGGCACTGGCGGCCCTTACGATGTAGTGGGAGATTGCGACGGTGGTTTTTATATGCTCCGTACTGACCTTGGTGGTGTAGGTCCTTTTTTGCGAAAGTATAATTCTGCTGGTGTACTAGTAAGTTCTTGGCCAGTGACTGGCTCTTCGGGAAGTGCTGGAGGCGGTTTTGCAATTGCCAATAATATGATTTATTATCATAATGGGCCGTTTCGGTCTGCCCCTTTCACCGCACCATCTACCACTTTGGCTTTTACTCCTAACACTTCGGTTATTCCTAGCCCAAGT
>JBBSPP010000503.1:0-2431 GCA_038258625.1 Chitinophagales bacterium | reverse complement strand
TTCTTTTTAGAGTAGTGCTTACATCATCTAGGTACGCCACACTTTTTTCAGGGCCATTTTTAATACTCCCAATTGGTAATGATACAGTGGTGGAAGTAGGATAAACCGCTTTGGTAATTGTACCAGTACTATCTGCCGCTACAAAAGAGCTACCTGACAAAGGAGCAATGCTAGCCGTACTATCCAATATTAAATTGTGCGGCCCCAATGCCAATATGCCGTTGCTCAGGTCAATTTTGCCCAAGTAGGTTCTGCTGCCTGGTAGCCAAATTATATTGTTCGGGTAGGGTGCCATTACATTCATTATTATATCAGTAGGCGCGGCATTTGCTGGCCACTCTACATTTGAGGCTGCGCTCGCACCGTTGCTTTGATAAATTAATTTCGTGTTGCTACCAGTATAACTAAAAAATCCCGTACCATCAAAGGTGCCAGATGTTATCGACAAAGACCGGTTAGCATTTACAGTAATTATACCCGATAGTGATACTCCTTGTACATTATCAAGTTCATAATTTATAGAGCCATTTGCGGCACCGCCAATCACCACATTTTGATGCGTAAAACCTGTAAACCTCAAAGCGGGTATGGGCGAAGAGCCCGAACCAGATAGGGTATGACTAATCGATTGAACAATATCATTGTACACCTTTGTATTACCGCTCAATGTAAGCGTACCGCTATTGAGCTGTACCAATCCAAAAATATTTGTATGCCGCAGCCGTACGTTAGCATTTGTTTGAATCAGTCCGTTGCCAATCGTCATTTCCGAATTTCCGCTTCCTGTGCTTAGCGTGTTTCCATTTGTATTTAAAATACTAAACGTGCCTTTTACCAAATCAATATTATTATTCAGATTGAGCAAAGCTGTTTGCGCCGGGCAGTCCCAACTAAAATTTCCAAACCGCTGCCCAGCAGACATGGTAGGCATTGTATTGATAACATCGCTTACAGCAACTGTAGATGTTGAATCATAATTAGCATCCGGAATATTGCCACCATTGCGGTTGTGCAAATAATTACTGCCCGCGCCATAATTAAAATTACTTGGTGCACTGCTAGCCGTATTCAACACGGATGCTCCTGCACCATTTACATAGATAGTACCGCTGCACTGCGTGCTGGCGTAAGTAGTATTAAAAACTGAACTATTTTGTAGCTCCAATGTGCCGCCAATGGTAGCTGGTTTTAGTGCGCCGCTTGTAAATCGAATTTCGATATTACCCGTGCTACCCAAAATTAAAGACGAGCCACTATCCAGAAGAAAATAATCACTCAGAGTAATATAGCGTGTGCCCGTGGCGCTAAAATCGGCTGTCGTATTAGCAGTAACTTCCACCACCGAAGCCGATATAGAGCCAACATTGGTAGCGGTAAAATTACCACCATTATCAAAAATTAAGGTATCGCCTGCATTGCTGCCTGTACGGTCCGGGCTCCAGTTAGTAGCTAGGTTAAAATCATTACTGCCCGTAGTTGGCAACCATACATACTTCCTTGGCCCTGGCGAAAGAGAAGTACCACTCGTTGGCGTCGTCGTATTATAAGCTGGTCCCTGCGCACAGTTCAGATAATTATAAGGATATACAGTGTACGTATAAAGCGTATTGGGCGGCAGCCCACTGTTAGAAAAAGAGGTGCTGATACTATTAGAAACTACAGTACCATTGCCCAGCACATCATTAGGATTATAATATATACCATCGCTAGGCGGTGTATTGTGCGGCACATTGGGCGTGCGCACCACAATATACGCATTGGCACTTGGGCCGCTACTTGCACTAAACGATCCAACAATAGCGCTAGAAGATGACGATAATACAAAATTACTAATCGCCCCAGGTGCCGTACAAATGGCCGGTGCAGTATAAAAATATTGTTTTCCAAAAGGCGGATTGCTACCACCGGCATACGTAATACTCGCCGTGGGCGCACTACACCTCGCCCTCCATATCCACAATTTGCTGCTCCAAAGCGCGCAACTGCTCGGCCGATAGCTTTTGCAGTTTTTCAGCCAGGTTGGTAGCCGCCCGCGGGCGAATGGCGTACAGCGGGTGTTTGGGCGCATCTTCGGGCGGTATGGTGCTTTTTTTATGATTAAAATCCCACGTTATAAGGTCATTAGGCGTGCAATGCGCCGCCTCGCACACCTTGCAAAGCTGCTCCAGCGGTATGTACGTTATTTTTTTGGTGCCCAACAGCCTATAAGCGCCATTATGATAAATACCAATGCCCCGCAGCCAAGTATAAGGCTTGCTAATGCCCTTCGCGAGCAACATTTCTTTAATTCGGTAGCTAAACATGGCGTTATTTTAGGTGCAAATTTAGTATTTATTTTTCATATTAAGCAAAACTGTAATCATATTAAGCAAAACTGTAATCAGATTAAACAATACTGTAATCAGAATAAACAATACTGTAATCAGATTAG
>JBBSPP010000502.1:0-2437 GCA_038258625.1 Chitinophagales bacterium | reverse complement strand
GTGCGTACGATGTAATGAATAGCAAACATATAGGTGCCGACCTCAACTTTGCTTTTCCTAATGCCGAAATTGCGGTAATGGGCGCGAAGGGTGCGGTAGAAATTATCTTTAAAAAAGAAATAGACGCCGCTAAAAACCCCGAAGAAAAGCTAGCCGAAAAAGTAGCTGAGTACAGCGAAAAATTTGCAAATCCTTACCGCGCTGCAGCCCATGGCTACATTGACGAGGTGGTGATTCCCGAAGAAATTAGGGAGAAGCTTATCCAAGGATTTTCAATGCTAGAAAATAAAGTGTGTTCAATGCCTAAGAAAAAGCATGGGAATATTCCGCTTTAGTCGGAAGTACTTATTTCTGATTATTTATTTTTAATGTATCAATAATAAAACTCACTTACAAATTATACCAATTTCTATAAGTTTTACGACTTATTACTAGATACTTGAGACCTTAATATCCACCGCCATCACCATCTTTCAAATTATCATCTCGGTCTTTGGCTTCTTTCTTTTTATCACTTGGACGGTAGTTTTTCTTTTGTTTTTTAGGAAAACTATATTGCACATTAATACCTACAAAGCGCGTTTGTTCATTCAAAAAAGTTGATTGGGTTTGGCTAGGACTAATGTAATAAACCGTGGTAGTTTGGAGTGTATTAAAAATGTCAGTAGCCTGTAATGTTACATTGAGTTGCTTATCCAAAAAAGATTTTTTAAGCGCAACATCCATAAAGCCAAAACCATTTACTTGACCTTGCACAATAACTTTTGGCGCAAAATAATTTCCGGATAGTTGCAACTGCCACGTTTTGCCAATATTGGTATTGCTCACCAATTTTACAAACCCACCATAGCCATCAAAATCTTGATTACTACTCGCGGAATTTCCATTTATTATGTTTCTAAAACCGTTAGCATTTAGTGTTATATCCCAGCCTTTTAAAAGATAAATTTGATTGGTCAGTTCGATGCCAAACGTACTGCCCAGAGATAAATTTTGTGTCTGCGAAAAGGTAGAACCATCTGGGTTGAACCTGCGAAAACGCTGAATAATATTATCGGTCAATTGATAGTATGCACTTATGAAAAACGTATTATCCTTACCATACAATTTGCTGTAGCTAAGCTCAAAAGCATTTATAAATTCGGGCTGCAAACTAGGGTTACCAATGCTGGTATCCAAAGGACTATTGACCCGCACAAACGGCAGCAATTGGAAAAAGCTTGGGCGATTTACACGGCGCGAATAATTTAAATTTACATCCGTCTTTTCATCAATTTTTTTGGATAAAAATGCGCTCGGAAACAACCCTATATAATCCGTAGTAAAATTAGAAGTGCCCAGCTGCGCCGCCGTGCCGCCATAGCTAAAATACTCGCCGCGCAGGCCAGCCTGAAACGAAAAACTTTTATACTTAGAAGCATAATTGATATACGCGCCATGTACTTGTTGTAAAAAATTAAAATTATTTTTCAAGATAGTTTCGGTCTGCTCCGGCTGATTTTGAAATTGAATAGTTGGAAAATTTTCAGACGAAAAATTCATTAAATACGTACGCTCTCCTACTTCAATTTTTGCGTCCTTGCCAAGTGGATGTTCATAATCTATCTGAAAAGCGCCATTCGAATTCCCCCCATCAACAGGGTTTCGTTGTGTAAATTGTGTAGTAAGATTATCCGTTTGTCCATCATAAATTTCGGTGAGGAAATCACTCTCTCGGATGTAGGATCTGCTGCTGTAATTGGCTTCTACATTTAGTTTTTGTTTTGGATTTTTGTACGTGCGCGAGTATTTCAAATTAGTAGTGGCATTAGCTGGCTTGGCATTATACACATTATTCCGAAACCAATATTGTTGTAACGCGCCCGTTGCATTGCGCTCATAAATATTTGTATAATCATCACCATCGAAACTACCCTGAAAAGCAGAGTTCGTCCATACCAAGCTATTGCGCTCGTCAATTTTATATTCTATGCCAAAGCTGGCAAATGCACGCCGGGGCGTCCTGTATTTCGTACTCACCGATTGGTATGACTCTTCGTTATTTTGATTACTTCGTATATAATCACTTTGCTCCCATTCCTTGCCATAGCCGCCATTTGCATTCAGGAAAAAACCAAATTTCTGAGATGGACGATAGGCTAAATTTACCCCCGCATTATAGCGCCAATTATACAACACGCCAGCATTCACAGTACCCGAAAATCCCTCTTTTTGTTTGCCCTCTTTCATTACAATATTGATAATACCGCCGAGCCCTTGCGCCTCGTACTTGGCCGACGGATTGGTAATTACTTCGATGCTTTGTATATTTTCGGCCAGGATACTTTGTAGGGCCGTTTCCAAATCTGAGAGTAACGGATTTTGTTTCCCATCTATCAAAATAGTTACGTTCGTTTTTCCGCGCAGGGCTACACTGCCATCGGCATTTACATTTACG
>JBBSPP010000501.1:0-2438 GCA_038258625.1 Chitinophagales bacterium | reverse complement strand
TCTGACGCGCTTCCCGCCAGCGAAGTTTTGTAAGAATCATTCAAAACTTCATCAGCAATTTTTTGCATTTCGCCTATCCCCTGCCCCAATGTAAATTCGGGTGTGGTCGAAGCTTGTATCGTAGCCGAAGAATATCGGTTATAGCGCAGCAAAGACGGCGGGCGACTTTGAAATTCTATATCAACTAATTTGTCCAATGTAACCATTTGCCCAAACTGACTGCGCACACTAATATTATTTATATCCAACGGTTCGTTTTTCTTTTCACGAAGTGCCTCGGCTAATACGTAATATTGTTTGCCATCTTTTACAAAATATCCTAAGCGTTGCTCGCTCAAAAAAGTTTGCAATGTTTTAGAAATCTCCAATACACTCACGCCCATTTTCACCGCTTTTTCTCGGTTGATTTCTACCGTAATTTCGGGTTTATCAAAAACTAAATCTACCTGCGCAGCGGAGAACATTGGGTTATCATTTACACGCTCCATAAATGCAGGCAATACTTTTTTTAATCTGTTTAAATCAGGTGCTTGTATTACAAACTGAATCGGCAATTTTCCGCCACCTCCACCAGCGCTTATCGTCGCTTCTTGCACTACAAATGAGCGCGCAAAAGTTAGTGACCGTAATTTTTGATTTAGTTCATCTGCCAATTCATTTTGTGATTTTGCTCGATCACCAGGTTGTTTTAATGGCATAAAAATAAACGCCGAATTGGCCGCAGTAGAAGCTCTAAAAGTTGGCGAAGTCACACCCAACAAAAATGCTTTTTCGGGAATGGAATCAAACATTTCCATCAGGTTGACTTGATACCGATCCATAGCCTCAAACGAAGTACCCTCGGGTGCTGTAGAAAATACACGCAGCTGACTTTTGTCTTCCATTGGCGCTAGCTCAGATTGTAAATTCATACCAATCAAAAATACCAAAGCAAGCATAACAGCAAAAATTGGAAACGCCAACCAGCGTCTTTTCATAAACGATTCAAGCGTTCGAGAATATCCGCGCACTGAGCTATCCACCATATTTTTCATACCTAAAATGATGCGCGATTTTTGTGGTTTACTTTTTTCCAAGATCCGAGAACACATCATGGGCGTAAGCGACAATGTGATAAATGTAGAAATCACAATTGCGCCAACAACCACCATCGCAAATTCGGTAAACAATTGTCCTGTAAGACCGGGCATAAAAAATATTGGCAAGAACACACAAATCAGCGTAATAGAAGTGGCGATAACCGCAAAATAAACTTCGCGAGAACCGACAAACGATGCCTTAATAGGGTCCATACCTTCTTCTATTTTTGTATAAATATTTTCCATTACCACAATGGCATCATCCACCACCAAACCTGTGGCAAGCACCAAACCAAGCAGCGATAAAACATTAATAGAAAAACCAGCCACCGACAAAAGTGCAAAGCTGCCAACCAATGCAATTGGGATTAAAACCACAGGAATAAATGTGGTACGCACATTCCGAAGAAAGAAAAATATCACTAACAACACCAAAATAAATGCTAGAAAAATAGTGCTTTTTACTTCGCTAATTGCTTTGCGAATACTGATGGTTTTATCCATTGCTACATCCAAAACTATATCAGGCGGCAAGTCTTTTTTCATCAATTCCAATCGCTTAAATGCTTCATCAACAATCTCTACATAATTGCTGCCGGGCTGCGGTTGCAGGGCAATGCCTACCATGGGCGTTACGCCATTTCCGCGTAATAAAGTTCGCTCTGCCTCCGCGCCCAATCGTGCCGAACCAATATCTTTTAACCGAATTAAAGTACTCCCCTTTTCCGAAATAATTAAATTTTCAAAATCCTGAGCGGTATATAATCTGCCCAATGTGCGCACGCTCATTTCGGTTGCGTTGCCCTCAATTCTTCCCGCTGGCAGCTCAACATTTTGTCGTTCCAAAGCATCGCTTACCTCTTGCGTGGTAATATTTAGCAAGTTCATTTTTATAGGGTCGAGGGCTAGACGCATGGCAAATTTTTTCTCTCCCCAGATCCGAATATCACTTACTCCGGGTATTGTTTGCAGTCGTTCTTTAAAAACATCATTGCCAATTTGTGTAAGCTCTAACAATCCACGTTTATCACTTTGCACGGTGATTGATAAAATAGTTTCGGCATTTGCGTCGGCCTTATTTACCACAGGGGGATCTGCATCGGGCGGTAAACTTTTAATTGCTTTTGATACTTTATCTCTTATATCATTTGCCGCATTATTGAGGTCAATTTGTGGTAAAAACTCTACCGTAATTGTACTGCGCCCGTCGGTACTATTTGAGCTTAGGGTTTTAATTCCGTCCGTACTATTTATTTGTTCTTCGAGCGGCTCGGTAATTTGAGACTCAATTATATCTGCGTTTGCGCCGGCGTAATTTGTTTGCACCGTCACCACGGGTGGGTCCACACTTGGGTATTC
>JBBSPP010000500.1:0-2466 GCA_038258625.1 Chitinophagales bacterium | reverse complement strand
TTAAAACGCCATTGGTATTTTTGGGGTGCAAAAAACATACCAATTTATTATCCGCGCCATCTTTTGGTTTTTCATTTAGTAGGACAAAGCCCTCGGCAATTAAGCGTTTCATTTCAGCTTCAATATCGCCTACGTCAAATGCAATGTGATGAATTCCTTCGCCGCGTTTTTCTATAAATTTATTTATGACGCCATCAGTTCCTTGGTCGGCAACAAGTTCTATTTTGTTTTCGCCGGTTTTGAAAAACGCAGTTTCTACCGCTTCGCTTTCTACCACCTCTTTTTTGTAGCAATTTGTATTTAAAAGTTTTTCAAAAAGAGAAACGCTGTTTTCTAAATTTTTTACCGCGATGCCGATGTGTTCTATTTTTTTCACGCATCAAAAGTAGGGGCATTTTCAAATAATAATAACAATTACTAACTTTTTACCCAAGGTTGCTACCTGTTTAGTAAATACCTTTGCCACCCGAAATCTTCGGGGACAAAAAATATTATAATATTATGCAACTTCCAATTTATTTAGACAATAATGCCACCACACCCTGCGACCCTCGGGTGGTAGATGCGATGATACCTTTTTTTACCCAAAACTTTGGCAACGCAGCTAGCCGTAATCATAGCTTTGGTTGGACAGCCGAAGAAGCAGTTGACTACGCCCGCGAGCAAGTGGCTGCTTTGATAGGAGCGAACCCGAAAGAAATTATATTTACATCAGGCGCTACCGAAGGCGATAACTTGGCACTAAAAGGTGTAGCCGAAATGTATGCCGCCAAAGGAAATCATTTTATCACTACAACGATTGAGCACAAGGCAGTATTGGATACATGCAAAGTATTAGAAAAAGAAGGCTGTGACGTAACCTACCTCGAAGTAGCACGCGATGGTATGATTGACCTTGCAAAATTAGAAGCGGCCATTACGCCAAAAACAATTTGCATTGCTATTATGTACGCCAATAACGAAATTGGTACAGTAAACCCGATGAAAGAAATTTCGGCTATTGCCAAAAAACATGGTGTGCTGCTGATGAGCGATGCGGTACAGGCTGTAGGCAAAATACCTGTAGATGTAAATGCTGACGGCATAGACCTGATGGCATTTACAGCACACAAAATGTACGGACCAAAAGGGGTGGGTGCATTGTACGTTCGTCGTAAAAACCCACGTGTAAAAGTTACCGCCCAAATGGACGGCGGTGGCCACGAGCGCGGCATGCGCAGCGGTACATTGAACGTGCCGGGCATCGTTGGTTTTGGAAAAGCTTGTGAACTTTGCCGGCTGGAAATGGAAAAAGATGCGGCACACGTAAGAGTGCTTCGTGATAAATTAGAAACCGAATTGATGAAAATTGAAGAGGCATACCTTAATGGAAATAAGGAAAATCGTTTGCCACACGTAAGCAATATTTCTTTTAAACATGTAGAAGGCGAAGGATTGTTGATGGGCATAAACAAAGATATTGCCCTGAGCAGTGGCAGTGCGTGTACTTCGGCGTCGCTAGAACCTTCGTATGTTTTAAAAGCATTAGGCTTGGGCGATGATTTGGCACATAGCAGTTTACGGTTTGGCCTGAGCCGTTTTACTACCGAAGATCAAATAGATCATACTGTAGCTTTGGTTACAAAAACAGTTTTAAAGCTTCGCGAAATGAGCCCGCTATGGGAAATGTACAAAGAGGGAATTGACCTTGACACTATTGAGTGGGCGGCGCACTAAAGAAATAGAAATTATTTTTGGCAACTTCCAAAGTCTCTAGCAATTTTGCTAATGGACTTTGGAAGTTTTTCTTTTCTAACCATTTTGTTAAAAAATAAGCAGATGGACAATAATAGAATGGCAACAACGTTTTACTAATTCTAAGATAAAAAAAACACTTTTTATGAAAAACACAAAGAATCGATTTTTAAAATATGCACTTTTTTTAGCCGTACTTATTACAATGGGCGCTTGCCAACGGAAGTATGAAGTAGTAACAACTGAAGCTGATAATATTTCTGAATTATTGGAGCAACTTAAGAGTCCGGCTCAAAAATTTAGTGTGCAGGCCGGTCAAGCAAGTACGATAGTTGGTCAAAAAGGTACGCGCATTCATTTCAAAGCCAATACTTTCAGGGATAGAAATGGCATGACTATAACTACAGGAACTATCGATATTGCATTAATCGAAATGCCCAAAGCAAAGGATATGATACTAAATGGAATTAATACGATGTCGGGGTATAGCAATTTATTACAGAGTGGAGGTTCAATAAATATACAAGTTACTCAAAAGGGAGAGCCTGTTAGTGTTGGGGAGCGCTATGGTATTGATTTTCTACAAAGTAATTCTAGTACGGATACAATGTCACTTTTTGTGGGGATAGGTCAGCAATCTAGCGAGGCTAATGAGTTTAGGTTTTGGTCTGAGATTGGAAGGAATTTACAAACTGGTACAATCATTGATACAGCATCGGCAGTAAATTCTTA
>JBBSPP010000499.1:0-2476 GCA_038258625.1 Chitinophagales bacterium | reverse complement strand
TTTTTTAGCATTATCCCAAGCGCCACCGGCGTTATTTTGGAACATCCCCATTAGCACCCCACTCACCGTAGCACCTGCCAAGAAACCACCCAATACTTCAGGACCAAAAGCAAAACCAATAATTAGCGGCGAAATAATCGTAATCGCACCGGGCATTACCATTTTTTGCAATGATGCTTTTGTAGAAATATCTACACATTTGTCATACTCGGGTTTGCCAGTACCTTCCATTATCCCAGGAATATCGCGGAACTGACGACGAACTTCTTCCACCATTGCCATGGCCGCCGTACCCACCGCACGAATCGCTAAGCTAGAGAAAATAAACGGAATCATACCACCCACAAAAAGGCCGGCAAGTACATCGGCTTTATAAATATCAATCCCATCAATCCCCGAAATACCTACGAAAGCCGCGAACAACGCCAAAGCCGTCAAGGCTGCTGAGGCGATGGCGAATCCTTTTCCTGTAGCTGCTGTAGTATTTCCTACTGCATCGAGTACATCTGTACGGGCACGCACTTCGTCGGGCAGTTCACTCATTTCGGCTATACCACCTGCGTTATCGGCAATAGGGCCAAAGGCATCAATCGCCAATTGCATAGCCGTCGTAGCCATCATACCCGCGGCGGCAATGGCCACACCATACAAGCCAGCACACAAATACGAACCATAAATACCAGCCGCCAAAACAAGAATTGGCAACAAGGTACTTTCCATACCAATAGCCAATCCGCCAATAATGTTGGTAGCATGGCCGGTGCTAGATTGTTGTATAATACTATTCACGGGGCGTTTGCCCATGGCAGTATAGTATTCAGTAATAATACTCATCAAAGCACCCACTGCAAGACCAACAGCTATGGCACCAAACACGCCAATGCGCGAAATTTCAAAACCACGTAGCTCCATGGTTTCGGGCAAAATGTACATTACCAAGCCAAAACAAGCCACTAATGTAATTATCATACTGCCCCAGTTACCTAGGTTCAAAGCATTTTGTACTTTGGTAGTAGTTAGGCCCGCACTATCGCTTACGCGCACCATCAATACACCAATTATAGAAAAAATAATACCTGTACCCGCAATAAGCATTGGCAAAAGTATCGGTGATAAACCACCAAAAGCATCGGTTAATGAACCGCCGCCCACATTTGTAATTTCTCGGCCCAATACCATAGTTGCCAAAACGGTGGCTACATAGCTACCAAACAAATCGGCACCCATGCCGGCAACGTCGCCTACGTTATCGCCTACATTATCAGCAATTGTTGCAGGGTTGCGAGGGTCATCTTCGGGAATACCCGCTTCTACTTTTCCTACAAGGTCAGCGCCAACGTCGGCTGCTTTTGTATAAATACCACCGCCCACACGAGCAAATAATGCAATACTCTCAGCCCCCAAAGAGAAACCGGTAAGTACTTCAATGGCGCGTTCTAAATTTTCGGTAAACTCTGGCGACCCTGATTGGGCACCGCCCACAAATACTACATATAATATAATAAACAATCCACCCAAGCCTAGTACAGCCAAACCAGCAACACCTAAGCCCATTACCGAGCCACCTGTGAAGGCTACTTTCAATGCTTTTGATAACGATGTACGAGCGGCCTCTGCGGTGCGCACATTACTTTTGGTAGCAATACGCATTCCTATAAAACCTGCCAACGCGCTAAGGATAGCACCAATTACAAAGGCAATTGCAATAGACCAATGCGAGGAAGAATTACTCCAGCCCAATAGGCCGAGCAGCAATGCAACGATCACCACAAACTTAGCCAGCATGGTATATTCAGCTTTCAAGAATGCCATTGCACCGTCGTAGATGTACTGCGCAATTTCTTTCATGCGGTCTGTACCAACAGGTTGTTTTTCTACCCAAGCACTTTTTACAAAAGTGTAAATCAAGGCCAAAACGCCAAACAGAGGGACTAAATAGAATAAATAATTCATTTGTATAGTTTTTTATAAATAAGGGCGCAAAAGTAGTGTAAGCGCCTTTGAAACTGAAACTTTTAATTCGTATTTTTTAAAGCTGCAAAAAACACTGCGCGCCCATCGGTAAACTGCTGATTAATAGCGTTTTACTAAAAAAAATAGGGGACATTTTAAGGACATAATTTATCATAATTTCATTTTCTAACTACTTTTGTCAGACCAATGAATTTTGATTCAATACTAAAAAATCTTTTGGAGAATGCCATTGCAAGTTTTAATACGGGCGACTATAGCAGTTTGGATGATTTTCTAATGCCACTTGCCTCAATTTCTGTACCCGAGATTAAAAACGAAAAAGTGGAGACGGCTGCCCAACATATTGTAGGCCGTGAAAATGTGTACGAATTTTGGAAACAAATAAATGAACAATTTGGAATAGCCATTACCAAAACAGAATTTTTAGAGATTGGCAAAACATCAACCATTCGATGTACATACGCAGAGGTTGGTTTGATAATGGATTTGCAAATTCATTTTA
>JBBSPP010000498.1:0-2479 GCA_038258625.1 Chitinophagales bacterium | reverse complement strand
GAATAAATCGTAGGCTTTTGCGGCCAACATTTTATTACGTCCGCCGGCTAGGCAAACACTGGTAGGATTGAGAATTAAGGTCTTTGTGTGCAGCGGAATCCGATTCCATGGTTTTTGTGTAACGTACCTAAAAATTGCCCGCACCGCTTTCCATTCTTCATGTTGAAAAATGTAGAAAATATCATCTTCAAATTTTATATGCTCGCTGTCCTCACCATTAAAAACTGGTACCAGAAAAACATCTTCATTAAACACATCGGCAATCACTGCGGCATAGCCAGAGGTTTCCATATAATTTTTATCATAAAAAACGGCTAGGCATCCCTTCACTTTATTCTTGCATCTTTTTTCTACAAAGGGTTTAAACGTACGCTCTACCAAGGTGCGGTATGCACCGTCCGTTTTATTATCTTCTATAAGCGGCATTGATTTTTGGCCGCTTGGGCAACTATTATTTTCAATAATCACCATTTGTTTTTTGCCCTCGGCGCTCGTTGCATTTATCAAATCTGCCCCGCTCCACAAAAAATGTTCGCACTCGTAGCTCAATAGTTCATCTAGTTTTTCTTTGTTTACCGTAGGGTGCAAATGGCAGTACCGGGTAATAATTCGGTCCTTATCGAGGTTCAAAAAAAAGTTGACCATTGGGTGAATGGTGGCATTCATTACCTTGGGGTACCAATGGTCTTCGGGTACAAAAGATTGTGGTTTTATTTGTTCAATGTGTTTTTTCACGTTGTAGTTTTTGAGGATTAATTATTGGTAAAAGTAATGAGATAGGCGAAATGACGATGATAATTTTTCATTATGAAATGTGTACAAAAAAAGGGCTGCCGTGTGGCAGCCCCAAAATATTTAGCAAAAAGCAATACTATTTTAATTTTCCTAATTGCCAACCTACACCAAGTTCGGTATATATACCATGTTTTTGATAACTGGCACCATACAAAAAATTAATAGATCGCACAGAGGCATTAACTAAAAATCGCCTCCCAATAAAATACTTACTATTTATGCCGAGGTTCGTAGCAATACCTCCAAATTCTGTTGTATTCTGATCGAGAAGAGCCTCGGAAAAAGACCCTTTATCAATAATTCCTATAATAATTGTTTCATTAGAATATTTTGTTGCAACACCGATTAGCGCATTCAACTGACCATTTTTAAAATTTACCAAATTTCGCAAATAGGATAAACTCAAGTGAACACTTTCCCTGCCATTGAGCCTAGGCGTAACATTTGATCTTCGCCGACCTTGATAATTTTGATTTACAAAAAGGTTTAGTGAAATACCATTTTTTTGCTTAAGATAATCATAGGATACACCTAATCCCAATTGATTGTATGGGTCATCAAATGAGTAGCCAGCATAATTAAATAAGTAAGAGCCATTTGAATTTATGCTTAACGTTTTTATTTGGGCAGAAGTAGTTCTGAAAATTAAAGTCGTTAATATTAATATTATTGTTTGTTTCATGTTTTTATCTTATTATAAAAGTCGCGGAAATAATATCATCTCCTTTTTGTACATGTATTTATCCGCTGTTCGATATGTTTTTGTGCAGCAAAGCCATATCGAACTTGCTGATAAATGGCAGTCTCCGACTGCCTGGTAACGCCACCGGCGGGGCCAACTAACCCATCACCCAAATCATTTTTTATACTGTATGTCATACCTTTTTTGCTTTTGTTTTGCGGATTTAAAAGTAAAGCAGTTTTTTGTTAACAATGCAACTATACTCACCCTCATCTTTCGCTTTAATTAACAATCTTAAAATTTTTCTTTAGCAATGCTACCCCTAGTATTTCCAACTGCTTTTTTCACATTTGCCAACCTAACAATTAAAATATAAAAATCATGAGCAACTTATTAGAAAACCTCCTAAACCAAATCCTGACCGACGAGCAAATTATACAAATACGCAACGCGTATGCCGCCGCCAACCAAGCCATTCCCTTTGCCATTGGCCTCAATACGGAGCAACGCCAAACCATACCCAAAATAGCGACGGGCAACCTCAACTTTGTAATAGATTGTAAAAACTCAATGCTAGATAATGCCAACATTTTACCCGCCTACATGACAGTAGATAATCTCAATATGGACATTACCCTGTACCAACAATTAGACCCTTTGGTACAACTAGCCGCCCAAAATTTTGAACGCCTGCGCGATACACAAATGCTAGCGGGTAGCGAGGCCTACATTGCCGCCTTGGCGTATTATAGAATGGTAGAGGCGGCCGCAAAAGCAGGCCTACCGGGGATGGATACGGTGTATAATCAGCTAAAAGAGCGTTTTGCCAACCAAGGTAATCAAGGCGGCGGCACACCGCCCGATGGTACACCGCCCACCACATAATCAATCATTTTTTTGATAAAAATAACTGCCCAACGGCAGCAACATCCTTCCGCTCACATCGCGGAAGGATTTTTTTTTGGCCAAAAACATTGCAAACCCCCTTCAAAAGCTACTGAG
>JBBSPP010000497.1:0-2480 GCA_038258625.1 Chitinophagales bacterium | reverse complement strand
GTCATCAGCGCGCCCAATGCGCCGTACATTTCCACACATACTTGTTCGCGCGCGGCGGCTAGGGCGTTGCTTTCTACTTTTGTCTCGGCCAGCTCGGCATTTTGGGTATTGAGGCTGGCTACCAGTTGGCCATGGTATGCTGCTACTTCGGTTTGGAGGGTTTCTAGCGGCACAATGCCTTCGAGTGCCTCGGCTAGGGTGCCTACTGCGGCTACTCGGTTTTCTTGCGTACCGTTTTGGAATGGTATGCGGCGGTTGGGGAAAATGGTGGTGTATTGTGGCGTATCAATATCATACTGCACTTGCACCTGCACATCCCAACGGCGGGCTTTTTGGCTACTGAGGTCTTCTAACAGTTGGGCAAGGCTCAGGGTTTGCCCTTTTTGTTCGCCTTTTTGCAGGTCCCAAGCAGCAAAAAGGGTGTCATAGTTTGTTACCACGGGGCGCAGTATGTTTTCGATGGCGGCAAAAGGTTCGGTGCCACCCGCTGCTTGCGAGCTAATAATGTTGAGCGTATAATGCGCTATTTTCCTGCATACTTGCTGGCTGTAGCGGCTTACGCTCATAAATGTGTTGAATGCAAAAATCCATGTTTTCATAGTTTGATTGTTTTAAAGATGATTAATTTATATATCGGCATCTAATGTATGCTATGGTATTGATATATGCAATAGCCAAAAATATTTTAACAAAATACCCGCAAAGGCCTAGGTAGCCTAAGAGTACTTTAAATTGCCTACGGCACTAACAAGTATATTGTAAAAGTTCTTTCATACTACTTTTGTAGGTGCAAGTGCTATAAAAAAGTACTCTTACTATGCTCTGGCACGTGCCAGAGGGCAATGAAAGTACTATAAATAGGCTCTGGCACGTGCCAGAGGGATATAAAAGTACTATAAATGTTATATTGTTGGTGCAAGAGGTATATTAAAGTACTCTTAGCGGCTTGCTGTGGGGGTAGGAGGGATGTTGTTGGATTTTTGGAGGAGAGGATATAAAAAAGGGCATCCATAAGAATGCCCTAGCTCTCAAATATTACAATCGTTGCTATGAGTTAATTACTCGATTAGCTTCATAAATGCTATAGCCAATAAAAAGTAGCATAAAAAATACAGCAATCCCAATCCGGATATACCACCTCCTTTTGTCGGGGCTATTTTTCATTTTTTGATTAATATTAATTATAAAATAAATTAAAAAAGCAAGATAAATAGCAAGTTGTATATATAGGTTCACATGAAATTGTTGTGCGAGTACCGCAATTATTATAAGTGATGCTAACAGCAATAAACCCTTCTTTTTTTCAATTATACTTATAGACATGATAAATTATTGTTTAAAGCGATACTATAAGTAGTTGTAAGCCCTCCATTGAAAGGGGGATTAGCTCCTACTGCAACTCCTAAGCAAGCATCATAAGAATTAGAACAGTCATCTCCGGCAGCAACCCCCCATGCTATAGCTGATAAATGACACAATACACCTGCAACTATGGTAACATCAAGGGCTCCACACCCTAGTTGCCAAGCTGCCACGGCACCATTGACAATACCTAAACAACCATAGTAGCTCCATTTACAGCCAGAAGAAGTAGGTGCCTCTAGCACAATATCACCAAAAGAATTTGGATCGTACATAGACGATGCATAATTCAACTCTGTTTCGGTAAAAGAAAAGAATCCATAATTCTGGTCTAAATATTCCATTCGGGTATTTACACTTTCAAAATAGGTTAGTAAATCTTCGTAAGAATCTAAATTAAATAGTGCGGCTAGGTCAGTCTTTTGGGTCGTTGTAAGCGGATCGGCTCCATCTCCTGATAGTATTGTATTTATTGCGTCATTCTCAATAATATTATTTGCATTAGCAGTTGAAAGATTATTTATAATCCATAATTGATCCATAGCTAAAGAATGATAAACTTCATCCTCATAAATTTCCGTAGTTCTTGTTTTAGGTGTTGGATTAATTTTTGTATCCTCCACCTTGGTTATGACATTGGGGTTTGTTGCAATATCTTTTTTACAACTGGTGAAAACAAAGACGCTCAGTGCTAGAAATAAGAACGCTGATAAAATACTTAATTGGTATCGTTTCATATTAAATATGTTTAAAATTCTTAAAAGTTCGGTTATCATACACCTCCCATGCTCAACATTTTGTTACTACTTCTTTATTGTATTACTTTTTTCCTTTGCGTATCGAAAGGACATTTTTTTAAGAAAGTACACGTACATCGTGAGCTGCATTACTCGCATTTGAAGGTGGTCGAATACCTGTGCTTACAAGCAATGCAAAACACCCACGAGATACGCGGGCGCTTGGCATTGAACTTGACTGTAAGCACATTGAAACTTTCGACCTTTTCAAATGCAGTCTATTCTAGCTAAACGCTATAATATTTCTAACTCAATAATTTAAGAACGTTGTGTATTACGAATATAGTGTTAAAATTTGGGGAAAGCAAATTGCTAATGCCT
>JBBSPP010000496.1:0-2494 GCA_038258625.1 Chitinophagales bacterium | reverse complement strand
GGATCTTTGGTGTCTAGTTTTGGAACGCTTGGAATTTTTAGTTTAAGCGGTGGTATATCTACCACCTTCGACATGGAGATACAAGATGATACTAAAATTGTAATTGGCGGTAACATTGAGAATACTTCGGGGAAAGCAAATTTGTGTTTACTAAGACTGAATACCAACGGCACCCTAGATAATACCTTTGCTCTGTCTGGCAAAGTAGAAATTCCTATTAGCACAACAGGAAATGACAACGTTAGAGATATTACAATAAATTCGTTGGGTTCTATCTATGCATTTGGCTCTACTGACGGCGAGGTGTTTTTAAGCAAGTTTAGTGGTTTCTGGCCAACGGATGTAAATGATATTTATAAGAATAGCAAACTAGTTATCTACCCAAATCCGAGTAATGAAAAACTCAACATTAAACTAATCGATGCTACTACAAAAGACGCGACAGCAACTGTTTATAATCTGCTAGGCAAAAAAATATTTTATCAAAAAATAAAGACCAGCAAAGTGGCAAAAATTGATATTCATCAGTTGACAGTTGGGCAATATATTATTCAATTACAAGATAATGAGAAACGCACCATTGCGGTGCAAAAATTTGGTGTGCAATAATGAGACGGTTTCTATGGCTTGGAAAAAAATGGTTTTTCCAAGCCAATAAACGAACCAATATTTTTAAACATGTCATTCCGTAACAAATAGAAATCAACAATTAAAAAAACCAAATCATGAAAAAAATAATAATAACAATTAGCGCATTGGTAATAGCTTTTACAATGCAAGCACAAACTAATAACACCTTTTTTTTAGGTCATAGTTTAATTAATTTCCATGTTCCTAACATGGTGAACAAACTCTCTATTGCGGGTAGCAATACTTTTTCCTATGATGCCAATATTGGGATTGGAGCTGCCTTGTCATGGCATTGGAATAGTCCTACATCTGGTCAGGGTCCGCAATGGAACCTCACCTTGCCTTTGGGTGGTTATGAAAATTTCATAATTACCGAAGCCGTTCCATTGGCAGGTCACCTTCTATTTTCAAACACCTACCGTTATACGGATAGTTTGTACCGTTTTGCTAATCAATACAACCCGGGTATTCAATATTACTTATACGAAACGTGGCATTGTACAAACAGTATAGACACAATTATAACTGGTAGTAACCCATACCCTTGTGCTGGGGATCCAGGAAGCACTGTAGCATGGAGAACTAGGCTTACACAAGAGTTACCCTCATGGGAAAGTATTGCAGACAGTATAAATTTAATTCACACCAATCCTATGTACATAATTCCTGGGGGGCAAGCAATGGGCAGATTATCTGATAGTATTAATAATGGAGCACTGCCTGGCTTGATATCAATTACCGATTTGTTTGATGATGAATATCACTTAGATTATAGAGGAAATTACTTTATTGCCTGTGTAATGTATTCCGTTATTCATGGCGTATCGCCTGTAGGTTTGACCAATCAATTAACGAGTCAATTTAGTGTGCCGTACCCAATATATCCTACACTAGCACAAGCAGCAAAAATGCAAGAAATTGCATGGATGACGGTTTGTAATTATCCGCGCAGTGGAGTGAATTGTAATGTGCCATTAGGTATAAAAGATAAGGTGACAGATAAAAATTCCGTCAGACCGAACAAGGATAATAATATTGCTGTTACCGTGCATCCAAACCCTGCGCAAAATGAAATACAACTAGCAAGCAGTTCTCAAATACTAAAAGCAGAAGTATTTAATATGTATAGCCAAAAAATTTTAACCATGGGACCAGATACCAAGGCGATAGACATTAGTATGTTACCCGATGGAATGTATATAATACAAGTGCGTACAGAAGATGGCACAATATCTCAAAGGCTTTTAAAAAAATAAACAACAAACAAACACAAGACCCTTCGACAAGCTCAGGGTGATAAACAATCACAATTAAAAATAATTATAATGAAAACAACAATCTTACAAACAACAATTTTACTCTTCGCCATCTTCTTTTCCCTTACTGCCACGGCGCAAACTTTTGAACTGGTAAAAGATATAAACCCTACGGGCAACTCAAGCCCGATATACATGACGGAGATGAACGGCAAACTCTATTTTACAGCCTTTGACTTAACCTATGGGCGCGAGCTTTGGGTAACCGACGGTGCCGATGCGGGTACTACCTTGGTGAAAGATATCAATACTGGGGCTGCTACGTCCATCTCGAATGGGCTAAGCGTATTTAATGGCAAGCTTTTTTTTGCAGCAAATGATGGCGTAGATGGCAATGAACTTTGGGTAAGCGATGGCACCAATGCCGGCACACTTTTATTAAAAGATATACGGCCCGGTGTAACCTCTGGCGGTCCGAATAATTTTATAGTATCGGGCAATGTATTATTTTTTACCGCCAACGATTTTAGCAACGGTATTGAGCTTTGGACTACCGATGGGACCACCACGGGTACACAAATGCTAAAAGATATTAACCCCGGTGCTGC
>JBBSPP010000495.1:0-2504 GCA_038258625.1 Chitinophagales bacterium | reverse complement strand
TTAAACCGTTCTGGTTTTCACTTCCAATAAATTTTCTTAACAGCACTACAATATTGGATGGCGCGCAATTAAATACTCTAAATTCGAAATTTTTAGCATTGCTAATTAATCAATTTAAAAATAAAAAGAATTATCGCTTTGCCCGCTGATAAATAATTAAAGCAATTACAGCAAAAACAATATTAGGCAACCACACGGAAAGCAAGGGAGATAGATTTCCTTTCACAGCAAAGGTGGTAGAAAACTGCATAAACACGATATAGGCCGCACTTATAATTAGCCCAAGCGCTAAGTGCATTCCATTACCTCCACGTACTTTTCGGTGTGCAATACACGCACCAATTATAGAAAGTATAAAGGCAGAGAAAGGTGCTGAGGTACGTCTGTGCTGCTCAATTTCGTATTCGCTAAGTCCTTGCCGTCCTTTATATCGTTCTTTTTTTATAAATTCAATAATCTCTTGGGTACTCATGTGCTCGCGCGCTTTACGTTCTTCGAAAAGCTCTTCAGGCATAAGGTCTAGCTTTAGACGATACTCTACGCTCTGTTCAAATTTCTCTTTTGCACCATTATTCAACCGGCGTTTTACCTCGTACAGTATCCACTCATTTTTTACCGAATCATACGAACAACGCGTTGCAGTTATTTTTTCTTTTAATAAATTTCCTTTTATCTTATCATAATTAAAACCATAGCCCATATTGGTACTTCGTTTGAACGATACAAAATTTACATATTGTGTATCGTTCAATTTAAGATAAGTCTCCTGAGAATTGTCTGCCATCATATTGAGCCCAGTATATTTTGCTTCAAAATCTAACCGTTGTTTATTGGTACGCGGTATCACAAAATGATTGGCTATCAGCATCAAAAAACAAATTAAACCTGCCCCAATAAAGTAAGGTCGCATCATGCGCCTGAACTCCATACCAGTGGCAAGGATGGCCACAAATTCGCTCTTGACCGCCATGCGCGAAGTAAACAAAATAACCGATACAAATATGAAAACAGGAAAAAGCAACGCAATAATATGCGGAATAAAATTGCGGAAATAAATCAAAATTTCATAGCCGCCCACGTCATGCTTTACAAAATCCTGCACCTTTTCGGTATAGTCAATCACCACTGCAATGATGGTAAACATCAATATGCAGACGAGGAACGTCATCAGGAAATTCTTTAGAATATATCTATCAATACGATTGAGCATAAAGCTGCGGCGAAACTAATCTTTTCTTTGTTTATAGTATTTTAAGGCAGAGGGTGAAGTCGTTAAAATAAACTAACTTTTTAAAATCAAATAGAATACTAAACGCCGCAAATATTTTCGATACTATAATCGTGTGCTTACTTTTTTTACCATTATATTTTTCCATGCCGTAAAGGTTCCAGCCAGTATTTGTTCGCGCGCTTCTTTCATCAACCATAGGTAAAAACGCAAATTTTGAATACTAGCAATTTGCAAAGCATACAATTCTTTGGCGGCAAAAAGGTGGCGTAAATAAGCTTTCGAAAATTTAGAACTTACACCACCTGGCAAGTTGGGGTCAATAGCCGAAAAATCATCTTCCCACTTTTTGTTTTTAATATTTATAATGCCTTCAGTAGTAAACAAATATCCGTTTCGCCCATTACGAGTAGGCATCACGCAATCAAACATATCAATGCCGAGCGCAATATTCTCGAGCAAATTGGCCGGCGTACCTACGCCCATCAGGTAGCGTGGTTTTTCTTTAGGCAATACGTTGGTTACTATTTCGCACATTTCGTACATTTCTTCGGCAGGTTCGCCTACGCTTAGGCCGCCAATGGCGTTGCCTACAGCATTTTTACTAGCAATATACTCCGCACTTTGCAGGCGTAAATCTTTGTATGTACTGCCTTGCACAATAGGAAAAAGCGCTTGGTCAAAACCATACTTCGGCTCAGTATTTTCAAAGTGTGAAATGCAGCGATCCAACCACCGGTGCGTCATGTGCATACTATTGGTGGCGTAGCGTTTGTCGCAGGGGTAGGGGGTACATTCATCAAAAGCCATAATAATATCGGCGCCAATGCTGCGCTGAATATCAATGGCTATTTCGGGCGAAAAAAATAATCGGCTACCGTCAATGTGTGATTGAAAAGCCACACCTTCTTCTTTTATTTTTCGGCGTTGTGCCAAAGAATACACCTGAAACCCACCACTATCTGTAAGCAGGGGTTTATCCCAAGCCATAAATTTGTGTAGCCCGCCCGCTTTTTCTAAAATATCTACCCCCGGCCTGAGGTATAAATGATAGGTATTGCCCAATATAATTTGAGCTTCAATTTCATCCAGCAAAATATCTTGCGGCACATTTTTTACGCTACCTATTGTGCCCACGGGCATAAAAATGGGCGTTTCTATTTCACCATGCGCGGTAGTTATTTTGCCCGCACGGGCGCGGCTATTGGGGTCGGTTTTTTGTAGTTGGAAATCCATTTGCTTCGGTGTAGTTTTGGGCGGTGATTGGGGTTATCGT
>JBBSPP010000494.1:0-2504 GCA_038258625.1 Chitinophagales bacterium | reverse complement strand
ACCAGTGGTTTGGCGATTATGTAACCTGCAGTACGTGGAGCGATATTTTTGTAAACGAAGGGTTCGCCAGCTATGGCGAGTATATGGCCTATGAGCAATTTAGAGGTTTGCCTGCCGCTCAGCTTTTAATGAAAGATGTTCATGACGAGATTATGAGCCAAACGGGCGGGAGTATATATTTTACGGATACAGCAAATGTTGGAAGAATTTTTAGCAGTCGGCTGAGTTATGACAAGGGAAATGCCGTGATTCACTCGCTACGTTTTGAGTTAGGCGATTCGGTTTTTTATGCCTCGCTACGCAATTATTTGGCGCAATTTGCTTTTGGCACCGCGAGCATTCAAGATTTTAAAACTTCGGTAGAAACTACGTCGGGCAAAAACTTGACAGACTTTTTTCAGCAATGGATTTATGGCGAGGGTTATCCAACTTTCAGCGCCAAGTATTTTAGCAACGGCACGAATTTATATTTAAAAGTTGATCACACAGTTTCTTCTACCACGCCAACATTTATTACACCACTGGAAATTAATTGTAAAAGCGCCAGCGGTGACACCACCATAGTAGTAAATATTAATTCGAATAGCGATAATTATTTTCTGCCAATAGGAAAATTAATTACAGCTTTGGAAATAGACCCGAACAATTGGATTTTAAATAAAATTGGAACTATTACTGTAGATTCCAGCCTGATTGCGCTTAGCACAGCAGATGTTGCTACGGAAAATGAAATAAAAGTTTACCCAAACCCCACAACAGGTTTTATAAATATTGAAAATACAAATGGGGCTAAAACTAAATTTAGCTTACGCAATATGTTGGGCGCAGAAATACAAAGCTTTGAAAATGAAACAAAATTCCAAACGATTCATTTAGAAAATTATCCGTCAGGCATTTACTTTTTAGAAATAAATAATAGCGCCGGGCAGTCCGTGCAAAAAATTATTAAGCAGTAACCAACGTTCCTTGGTCATCGGTATCGGTGATAGCCTTCATCAGGTTGCCGCGTTCGTTCATATTAAAAACGCAAATCGGCATTTTGTTTTCTTGGCAAAGTGTGAAAGCCGTTTTGTCCATAATTTTTAAGTCTTTAGCAAGTGCCTCGTCGTATGTAATCGTATCATACTTCACTGCGTTTGGGTTTTTCTCTGGGTCGCTGTCGTAAATGCCATCTACTCGGGTACCTTTCATAATTATATCGGCATTTATTTCTATGGCTCGTAGCGAACCGGCTGTATCGGTAGTGAAATACGGATTGCCCGTGCCAGCACCAAAAATTACCACACGCCCTTTTTCCAGATGCCGAATGGCGCGGCGGCGAATATAAGTTTCGGCTACTTGATCCATTTTTAATGCACTTTGCAGTCTGGTGTAAACGCCTTTTTTCTCCAGCATACTTTGTAGCGCCATACCATTTATGACGGTGGCCAGCATACCCATATAATCGCCGTGGGCGCGCTCAATGCCAGTTTCGCCTTCGTTCATGCCGCGGTAAATATTGCCGCCACCAATGACCAAGGCTACCTGCACACCAATCTCGGTTACTTCTTTTATATCATCGGCATATTGCGAAAGTATCTGAGGGTCGAGGCCATAGTTGTTTTTTCCTAATAAACTTTCTCCTGATAATTTTAGTAAAACGCGTTTATACTTTGGCACCATTTGTGTGATTTGTGGGCAAATATAGTGAGTAGTCGTAAGTCGTAGGTCGTAAGTTGTAAGTAGTTTTAAAGAAGTCTTACAACTAAATTCTTATGAATACTAAAATTAAGAAAGCCCCGAAGAATCGGGGCTTACTTTTTCCTATTATGAAGAAATCTATTCTTGCTTCAAGTACATAGACGCAGGCTTTTGGTGATGCGTTGGTGAGAATATGTTTTTTTTTAAAATTATTTGAAAAATAAAAAATTGCAGGCCGAGAAAAAGAACGACATTGGCAGAAATAAGTACTTATTGAAATAGAGGGAAAAGCGAAAGGCCAAAATTGATGTAAGCCGTTGTACGCATAATTAGCTAGTACTTAGGCATATATGTGAGACCCTGTATTTGTTGGCAGTTACATTGGAATATATAATTACGAACCGTACGTATATCCACTACTTTCTTGAAGAAAATAAATGAAAAATATCAATGTTGTTTTTTTATTATTAGCCCTGCTGGCCGAAATTATTGGTACGATCGGTGGCTTTGGTTCTTCGGTGTTCTTTGTGCCAATTGGTAACTTTTATTTTGACTTTCATTCCGTATTGGGGCTTACTGCCTTGTTTCATTTGTCTAGTAATTTAAGTAAAATAGTGTTGTTTAAAAAAGGACTGAACAAAAGGTTGTTGTTGTCTGTCGGAATACCATCAGTGATTTTTGTTATTATAGGAGGATACCTTTCGTATATTATAAATAGTTATTACTTAGAAATAATTTTAGGAATATTCTTAGTGGGGTTTAGCCTTTTATTTCTAATTGTAAAATCACTCACTATATCTCCAAACAATAAAAATGCAATTATT
>JBBSPP010000493.1:0-2512 GCA_038258625.1 Chitinophagales bacterium | reverse complement strand
GCCATGTATAAAAAGTGTTGTGCCCATTTCTTTTTCTTCAAGTATAAAATAATGCTCGCCATCAAAAATTCCCCGTATAAATAATTTTCCCTTCCAGCGAAATTCTTTTTTAGGCTCAAACTTCAACACTTCGGGTTTAAACTTCATGCCGCCTAATTCTACTTTTATTTTTTTTCCTAATTGCGCCTCGCCTTCTATTTTTTTTATAAAAGGATTCCATGAATAGTTTTCAAAATTTGTAAGTACGTGCCAAACGGTTTGGGGAGTGGCCTTAATTGTAATTTGAGTTTGTAATTCCATTATTTAATGTTTTAATAAAGCAAAATTGTGAACAGAAAAACTCGAATGCCTTGACCTACATCAAGAAAATAGATTTTTTTGGGGAATTTCATACAGCATAGGCAATTCATTATAGACCACATCAAAGAAAACATTAAAGAAACATAAAAGTAACCTTCGCTTAATCCTTAGTTCTCATTGCCATAATATGCATAATTGAGTTTTGCCAGCTGAAAAATTATTAATTATGAAAAAACTTTTTACACAACTTTTTATGTTTGTGTTGCCGATGTTAATTGCACAACAATTGTGCGCACAAACGGTTATTACACAATGGAATTTTAACTCAGACCCACCCGATGCTAGTACATCTACGGGTAGTATGACTCCCTCATTGGGCGCAGGTACTACAGTAGAAGTAGGCGGTACAACAAGCTCGTTTGCAAGTGGCGCATCTAATGGCGGCTCTACCGACCCTACCACCGCAGATAATACGGGTCTCAACATTACAAGTTTTCCTGCATCTAGTACGGCTGATAAAACCGCAGGTTTAAAATTTAATGTTCCTACTACGGGTTATCAAAATATCATTGTGAACTATGATTTACGTCATAGCAATACTTCATCTCGCTATGAGCAGTTTCAGTACACCTTGGATGCTACAGCGGCTACACCTATTTGGGTTGACTTTGGTACGCCTGCTGATGGAAATGCGGGTGATACATGGTTTAATAATCGAACAATTAATTTGTCAACGATTACTGCTTTAAATAATAATGCAACTGCAGGTTTTAGAGTTGTATCTACTTTTAATGGCAGCACAGATTACACTGCATCCAATGCGACTAGCACTTACGGTGGTGGTACTTGGCGCTTTGATATGGTAACCGTGAGCGGCTCTTCCACTTCAACAGATGTGATTCCTCCTGTGGCTACATCTTATAGCACACTTTCAAATAGCACATCTATAATCGTTTTTAACGAAGCTGTTTCGCTTGCTACCGCTACCAATATTGCCAATTATGTTTTTGCACCAGCACTCGCTATTTCTTCAGCTACATTAAGTACTACGGCTGATACTATATTTTTAACGCACGCAGCGATTGTTGATGGTTTGCCCTATACAATTATAGTTTCCAATGTTCAAGATTTGGCTGCAAACACAATGGTAAATACAAACTTCAATGTGCTATTTAATAGCTCGTTGCCAAACTTAGTAATCACAGAAATTGCCCACTCGCCCAACACGATGGAATTTATTGAAGTGTATAATGCAGGTAACACGAGTATAAATTTAGGTGGTTTAAAATGGACGGATGGCACGACAGGTGATTTCCCCACCATCGCTCTAGCTCCTGGTGCCAATGTGCTTTTTTCTACAAACCCAACGAGTGCAAACGCATTGATGGGCGGAACATATTACACACTGAACAATGGCTTAGGCGGTTCGTCTGATGATTTATTAATTAGAAATTCCTTGAATCAGGTTGTAGATTCTGTTGAATATTTTGTAGGTATAAATGGTTGGCCTGCTGCGCCAACTTCATCGCCTTATGGTTATTCTTTTGAGCTTAATGCCGCTATAAATAATAACGCGCTTGGGATAAATTGGATGGTCCCTCTAAATATTATTGCTTCTACCAATGGTACAATAAATGCTACACCAGGCGTATATCCTCCGCCGGCTCCAAACCCTGCTCCACAAATTTTGACGTTTGGACAAACGTCTGCCACCAATGCGTACATCGTATTTAACCAAGCTGTAACTACGGCCACGGCGACTACAACGGCAAATTATGTTTTTGCGCCAACATTGGCAATAAGCAATGCAACATTAAGTGCTTCAAGCGATACGGTACAATTGACTTTTGCTGCAATGCCCGATGGTGTAGCCCATTCTCTTACAGTTTCTGGTGTTATGAATGCGGCTAGTGTTTCGAATACACCAGCAACGCTTGATTTTATTTGGAATCAATCAATGCCAAATTTAGTCATCACAGAAATTGCACACTCGCCAAATGATATTGAATTTATTGAAGTGTACAATGCGGGTACTACACCAATTGCTATGGGCGGTTTGTACTGGGCAAATGGCACTACGGGCAATTTTCCTGTTAGCACATTAGCAGTTGGCGGCACGGCCGTTTTTTGTAACTCGCCGAGCCCTGGTTGTAAAATTTTAAATTTGGCAACTGTTTATTCTTTTTTAAAAGGCTTAAGTTATTAAAAATAT